>NZ_JAKJJW010000018.1:0-68563 GCF_025669985.1 Brachybacterium atlanticum
TCGAGACGCTGCACAAAGAGGCCCTCACCCGAGAGCCCGCACCCACAAAGTAGCGGCAGAGAACCTGGGCCGATTCAGACCGACACCAGCGCCGATGCGGGCGATAGTGGTTCCGGCGGTTCGGATCAGGCGTGCATGTCCGCTGCGTCGGCGAGCGAGGACGCGATCGGGTTGCTGTGCCTGCTGGGCTGGGCACCGGAGACCGCGCGGGCGTCGGTGGAGCATGTCTGTGGGGCGCTGATGCGGGCCGGTACCCGGCAGAGCGCTTACGAGGCGTTGCGGCGAGACCGGCACGCCCGCGCCCTACTCGACCTGCCCCGCGCCTCGTGGACCGTGCTGCTACGGGCACTGCTCGGCAACCCCCACCCCGCCTACGCCGCCACCAGTGCCGGCAAGGGGGTGCTGTTGCGGCTGCTGATCGGCGAGACGCTGCCGGTGCTGCTGCGCGACGACGACCTCGTGCTCTC
Source organism: Brachybacterium atlanticum (assembly GCF_025669985.1). Taxonomy (NCBI): domain Bacteria; kingdom Bacillati; phylum Actinomycetota; class Actinomycetes; order Micrococcales; family Dermabacteraceae; genus Brachybacterium; species Brachybacterium atlanticum. The sequence continues at coordinate 468 of NZ_JAKJJW010000018.1, forward strand.
CCTCTCCCTGGCCGCCCCACGGCGCCGTCCCGCCGGGGGTGAGGCGCAGTGAGTTTCGATCCGGGACACATCGAGCTGGAGTGGACGGTCGAGTCCATCCGGGTCGGCCGGCGGCACCGCACCGAGCTGGGCGACATCGACGAACTCGCCGCCTCCATCGAACGCGACGGACTGCTGCAACCCATCACCGTCACCCCGGACGGCGTGCTCGTCTGCGGAGCGCGTCGGCTCGCGGCGATCAAGCGGCTTGGGGAGAAGAAGGTCAACGTGTGGGTCCGTTCCGGACTCTCCGACCGACTCGGACAGCTCCTGGCCGAACAGGACGACAACATGCTCCACAAACCGCTCACCCAGCGCGAGGCCGCCGCCCTGTACCGGGAGCTGAAGCAGGTCATGGCCGAAGACGCCGCCCGCCGCAAGGTCTCCACGCAGTTCAGCAGCGACTACCAGCCGGGGAGTGACGGTCCCGCAAATTTTGCGGGACCGTCAACCGCTTTGGGGGACTCGCGTGAACAGGCGGCGGCGATGGTCCCCGGCGGCGCCTCGCACACGACCCTAGAGAAGATCGGCTACCTCGAACATCTCGCCGCCGACCCCGCCCAACCCGAGAGCCTGCGCGCTGAGGCACAGGCGGGGCTGGAGCGGATCGAGGCCGGAGCCCCGGTGCATCCCATCTACCTGGCGGTTCGCGACGCGGCGATCGCTGCGCAGGGCGCGCGGGAGGCCGATCTACATCAGATGGCCGACGAGGCCGTCGCCCGCGCCACTGCCGCCAAGAAGCAGAAGGGCAAGCAGCCGGTGCCGCGCCCGGTGCCGCTGACCGGTGTCGATGGGGAGCCGGTGCGGTATCCGGTGCGGGCGTTCATCCACACCTGGGGCGAGCTGACCGAGTGGTGGACCCACTACGACCCCGACCAGCTCGCCGCCGAACTCACCGACGAGCAGATCGCGGGCTTCCTGGACACCGCCGAAGGCACCAGCCGGTTCGCCGAGGAGCTGCGCGCCGCCCGCGACCGCCGGGCAGCCGACGATGCCCCCGCGGCGCGGGGGCATCTGCGCGCCCTCTGACCGGGCCGTGCGCCATCGCCGTCCTCGGGTTCCTCCGTCTGGTCAGGGTGGGCGCACCTGCCGGGTATGAAGACCCCATTCGCCTCGTCTGATCCTCGTTCCCGTCACCGACTCATCGCACTCATCGCCGCGCTCGTGGCGATCGTGGTGCTCGCCGGGATCGGGGTCTACGGCCTGCTGGCCGGGCGACCGAAGCCCGATACACCCGGCGGGGACAGCGGGACGCGGCCGGGGCCGGTGGTCACCTCACCTGGCGAACCCGGCCCGACCGGAACACCGACTCTGCCTGCGCTGCCGGAGGTCGAGGCGTCCGATGACCCGGAGACCTTCGCCGGCAACGTCGCCGAGGCGTTGTTCGCCTGGGACACCGGCAGCGGGTTGATGCCGCTGGACTACAGCTCGGTGATCCTCGCCGTGGGCGACCCCTCGGGTGCGGAGCAGGCCGGGCTCGCCTCCGACGTCGCCGCATACCTCCCGTCGCGGGAAGCCTGGCTGGAGCTTCGTCAGTACACCACCGCCCAGCACCTGACCATCGAGGACGCCTATGTGCCGGAGGCGTGGGGTGAGGCGGTCGAGCAGGCCCAGCCGGGCCAGCTCGCGCCCGGCACCATCGCGTACACGATCGAGGGCACCCGCCACCGCACCGGGGTCTGGAACGACGAGCAAGTCGCCTCGGAGCATGCGGTGGCGTTCACGGTGTTCATCGTCTGCGCACCGACCTACGACACCTGCCACCTGCTGCGGCTGTCCCAGCTCGACAACCCCCTCCAGTAGCCAGGGGGTTGATCGGTCGTGTTGAAGAAGCTCGCCATCGCCACCCTCGCGGTGCTCTTCCTCGCCCCCTCCCTGATCCTGGTCGGGATCGGCGTGGTGATGAACCCCGCCCTCACCGCCACCGGCGCCTGCGTCGTCCCCGGCGGGACGAACCTCACCGTTGGCGACGTCCCCGACGAGCTGGAGGTCACCACCGCGAACGGTGAGACCTTCACCCTGAACCGGACCCAGCTCACCCACGCCGCGACGATCATCGAGACCGGCTCCGGGATCGACGGCGTGAGTCGCGACGGGCTGGTCATCGCGTTGATGGCCGCACTCACCGAATCCACCCTGCGGATGCTCTCCAACACCAGCGCCTACCCCGAGAGCGCGAACTACCCCAACGACGGCGACGGCGGAGACCACGACTCGTTGGGCCTGTTCCAGATGCGGCCACAGTCCGGGTGGGGAACCGTCGCCGAGCTGATGGACCCCGTCTATCAGGCGGAGGCGTTCTTCGGCGGACCCACCGGTCCGAACCACCCCTCGCCGCGGGGCCTGTTGGACATTCCCGGCTGGGAGGACATGGACAAGGGCGAGGCCGCCCAAGCCGTCGAAGTCTCCGCCTACCCCGACCGGTACCGCAACTACGAGCCGGTCGCGGAGGCCATCCTGTCCACCCTCACCACCACGACGGCCGCGGGTGGCGACGCGGTTCCGGTCGTACAGGCTGCCCGGCCGGAGTCCTCGCGGGTGGTGTTCCCGGTCCCGGAGGGCACCTGGGTCCTCACCTCCGAGTACGGGCCGCGGGTGCACCCGATCACCGGCGAGGACTCCTTCCACACCGGGACCGACTTCGCCGCCCCGGACGGCACCCCGCTGCTCGCGGCAGCCGATGGCGCCGTCACGGTGGCGGAGTTCTCCGGCGGCTACGGCGGGCTCATCGTCATCGAGCACACCATCGGCGGTCAGACGGTCGCGACCGCGTATGCGCACATGTGGGAGCACGGCATCCACGTCGCGCCCGGAGACCAGGTGGTCGCCGGGCAGCACATCGGCGACATCGGCAGTTCCGGCAACTCCACGGGTCCGCACTTGCATTTCGAGGTCCGCATCGGCGGCACGAACGGTGAGCACACCGACCCCGCCGCCTGGCTCAACTCCCATGACGCGGCCGACCTGCCCGAACCTGAGACCGGCCCCGGCACCCCCGGCGAGGACTGCGACCCTGAGAATGGCAGCGCTCCCGGTGGGTCGCCGGAGCCGTTCGAGGGCGACCCGAACCGCATGGTCGACGACCCCACGTCGGATGGGCAGATCACCGCGCGGATGCTGCACCTGTATCAGCAGACGATCGTCGCGTTCCCCGACACGAGCTGGGCCTGCTACTCACCCCGCCCCGGCTCCGTCTCCGAACACCCCCTCGGCCGCGCCTGTGACGGCACGTTCGGCAACGCCATCGGCCAGCGCCCGACCCCGGCGCAGCGCGAGCTCGGCTGGGACGTGACGAACTGGATGAAGACCCATGCCGAAGCCCTGGGCGTGGAGTACCTGATCTGGGACGGAAAAATCTGGTCTCTCGCCCGCGACGCCGAGGGCTGGCGTCCCTACGACGGCGGCGGCATGCACGACCCCGACAGCATCACCGGATCGCACGCCGACCACGTCCATGTCTCCGTACGAGCCGGGAGCTGAGCGGTCATGGACGTGTTCCCGGACTTCGACGGGCTCGGCGGCATCGGTGACCTCCGTGCGGTGATCGGTGCGCTGTTGACGTTCGTGCTGATCGTCGCGGTGCTCATGCTGATCGTGTCCGCGATCGTGTGGGCGATCGCCGCCGCAAACGGCAACCACGCCATCGCGAGCAAGGGCCGCACCGGTGTCCTCGTCGCCCTGGGCGCCGCGGTACTGGCCGGCGGCGGGGTCGCGTGGATGAACTGGCTCATCGCCCTCGGCGACCAGCTCTGACACCCCGCACGCCGCCGCCGTCATCCATCGTCGCGCCACGGATGCCGTCTCGCCCTGCCGGGGTGGGGCGGCATCCGTCTGTTGCGCCTCTCGGTGGTCGGACTCGGACACGTGGAGGTGGGGCGCACCTGATGCGTGAACCCCGTCCGTGTTCCCCGCCGTCTCTGGCGGGCTGTTCCTGTCAGGAGCCCATCGTGTTCGACCTCGCCACCACCGTCCTCGCCGCACCGCTCGTGGTGCCGATGGACATCAACATCGACCCCAACAGCGACGGCCTGCCCGGCATCGCGCAGCTGCGCACCATCGTCGGCGCCGTCATGACCGTCGGCCTGATCCTCTCCGTCCTGGCACTCATCATCAGCGCGATCGTGTGGGGCTTCGGCGCCAACTCCTCCAACCCCCACCTCGCGGGCAGGGGCAAGATCGGCGTCCTCGTCTCCTGCGGCGCCGCGGTGATCTGCGGGGCGTCGGTCACGCTCATCAACTTCTTCTGGAACGTCGGCCAGCAGGTCTGACCGCCCTACTCGACCCTGGCGTGAAGGAGTGATCTGCGGTGGGTGTGTGCGATATCCCCCTCGTCTCGACCGTCTGCGACACCGCCGGTGAGGCCGCTGCCAGTCTGGTGTCGGCGCCGTTCGACTGGCTCGCCGGTGCGATGGGCGCCGCCGCCGGGTGGCTGTTCGAGGCCGTCTGGGCGGTGTTCGACACCACCACGCTCGTGGACGTCACCAGCCCGGAGTACGTGAGCGTCTACAACATCCTGTTCGGCATCGCGGTGTTCGTGATGCTGATCTTCTTCTGCCTCCAGCTCATCACCGGCCTCATCCGACGCGACCCCACCGCCTTGTCCCGTGCCGCACTCGGGCTCGCCAAGAGCGTGCTCGGCAGCTTCGTCGTCATCACCCTGACCGCATTGCTGCTGGAGATCGTCGACCAGCTCTGCATCGGGATCATCCAGGCCGCCGGGGAGACCACCGAGAGCATGGGCGACAAGATCGCCCTGCTCGCCGCCGGCCTGGTCGGCATCAACATCGCCGCCCCCGGCGTGGGCGCGATCATCACCATCTTCCTCGCCGGCCTCGCGATCGCCGCCGCCGCCATCGTCTGGCTCTCCCTGCTGGTCAGGAAGGCGCTGCTGCTGGTGGCCATCGTGTTCGCACCCCTCGCCTTCTCCGGGGCGTCGTGGGATGCCAGTCGGGGATGGATCAGCAAGTGGGCGATGTTCGTCATCGCACTGATCTGCTCCAAGCTCGTCCTGGTCGTGATGTTCCTCGTCGCCATCACCCAAGTCAGCGCACCCATCGACGGCGACCTGGCCTCGGTGGCCGATCCGATCGCCGGGATCGTGCTGATGGCGATGGCCGCGTTCGCCCCGTATCTGACCTACAAGTTCATCGCGTTCGTCGGGTTCGACATGTACCACGCCATCGGCTCCGAACAGGACGCAAAGAACGCCCTCAACAGTCCCGTCCCGGTCCCCTCCAAGCCCGGCGGCAACGGCGGCGGTGAGCCGAAGAAGGTCCTCGACGACAACGACGGTGGCGGTGGTGGCGGTGGGAAGAAGCCGCCGGAGCCGAAGAACCCCACACCAGCCTCTTCCAGCGGCACCGCTGGCGCGGGCAGCAAGGCGGCCGCCAGCAGCTCCGCAGGAGCAGGTGCGGGCGGTGGGGCTGGCGCGGGTGCGGCGGCTGGTCCGGCCGCAGCCGCTGTCGTGGCGGCGAAGGTCGCCAAGGACGCCGCCACCGCCGGACCCAAGGCGGGCGAGGCCATCGGCAACCAAGCCGACTCCACCGCCGACTCCGCGGGCCAGACGGGCACCACCCCGCCGCCCGCGCAGGCGCCCCCGCCGTCGACCCCGGCACCCAAGACGCCCGGCGCGGGACCCACGGCGGGGCCGTCCCAGCCGGAGGCACGTCCGCCGAAGCAGCCCCCGCCGCCGGCGCCGAAGCCGACCGGGAAGGAGTGAGCCGCCATGTCCGCGAAGCAGACCGAGCCCGCTGGGTCGTCGGGTGAGCTGGTGCCGGTGAAGTTCTCCCGCCTCACCCGCCGCGGCGTGTTGTTGGGACTGTCGTTGGCGCAGCTCATCACCCTCGCCACCGGCGTCCTCTCGGTCGTCGGTGCCCTCTACGCCGGGGGTGGCATCCTGCTCGCCTACACCGCCCCCATCTGGGTCATCGCCGCCGCCCTGACCTGGATACCGGTCGCCGGACGGCCGGCGGTGGAATGGCTGCCGGTCGCGTGCTGGTGGCTCTGGCGCACCACCGGCGGCCAACTCCTCTACCGCCGCCACGTCGTCAAGCCCCGACCAGTGGGAACACTCGCGTTGCCCGGCGACATGGCGCGACTCCGCGAGTACACCGACCCCGAAACGAACGCGGGGATGATCCACGACCCCACCGCCGCCACGCTGACGGTGGTCTGCGAGGTCACGCATCCGGCGTTCGTGCTCCTCGATCCGGGCGAGCAGGAACGGCGCGTCACCTCCTGGGGCCGTGTCCTGGCGACCGTGTGCCGCTCCGGCCGCATCGCCACCCTGCAAGTCCTGGAACGCACCCTGCCGGACTCCGGTACCGGCCTCGCGGAATGGTGGGAAGCGCACGGCACCGCCGACGACACCTGGGCCGCACAGACGTACGCCGAGCTGATCGACCGCGCAGGTCCCGCAGGCGAGAGGCACGCGACGACGCTGTCGCTGGCGTTGGACATGAACACGGCCGCGCGGCAGATCAGGACCGCCGGCGGCGGCCTGCGCGGCGCGGCCGCGGTCCTGCGCCAAGAGATGAACACCCTCGTCGCGGCGCTGCGCTCGGCCGACCTGGCACCCTCGGGATGGCTCACCCCAGGACAGATCGCAGTGATCCTCCGCTCGGCCTATGACCCGGCGATCGCCGCCACCCTCGAACGCCACGGACAGCTCGGCCAGTCCCTCGCCACCGCCGGGCCGGTCGCGGTCAACGAGTCCTGGTCGCGGCTGCGCACCGACTCGGCGCACCACGCGGTGCTGTGGGTCTCGGAGTGGCCCCGCTCGCTGGTCTATCCCGGCTTCCTGTCCCCGGTGCTGCTCTCGACCGGGATTCAGCGGAGCTTCTCGTTGCTGTGCACGCCGCTGCGCTCCGATGCCGCGGCCCGCGACATCCGGAAGAAGAAGGTCGAGCACATCTCCGACCAGGCTCAACGGGCGAAGATCGGGCAGATCGAGGACGCGGCGCAGACCGCGGAGTACCACGACGTGCTCCAACAGGAAGCCGACCTCACCGCCGGCCACGGCATCCTCCGCTACACCGGCCTCATCGCCGTCTCCGCACCCACCGTCGAGGAGCTGGACGCCGGGGTGGCGGCGATCGAGCAGGCCGCGATCCAAGCCTCCTGCGAGACCCGCCTCCTGGTCGGGCAGCAGGCCGCCGCGTTCACCGCCGCCGCCCTTCCACTCTGCCGCCGCGTATGAGCACGCCCGCAGTCAGGTCCGCTGGTCTGGGAGGGTGCCGTAGCTGTTGGCGTAGGTCTTGCCGGGCTTGGGGTGGGTGAACTTCAGTCCCGACCAGACCTCGTCGATACGCAGGCAGGTGCTCTCGACCATGTTCAGTTCGTAACCGATCGCGATCACCGACTTGATGGTCAGGTCGGTGCCGAGCTTGCCGCCCTTGGGCCACGAAACCCACAGCATCCCGCCCGGACGGAGTCGGTCACGCAGCTCGCCGAACTGCTCACGCAGCCGGTCCTGGGTAACGACGAACAGATGCAGGTAGTCCAACTCGCCCGTCAACGTCTCAGGAACGTCGAGGTCAGGAAGGCCCATCGCCGTGACAGCCGTCGCCGGCGCGTCGCGCAGATACGCACGCAGGCCGGGCTTGACGCCCATCTTCTGCGCGACAGTCCGCGTCTGCTGAATGCTCGTCATGTCATCGACCGTAGACGCCACCACGGACACCTCCTGTCCGCTATCAGTGGCTTCCGTCGATAAGGGACACCCCGCGCACCTGAGAGCACACGCCCTCAATCAGTCTGGGAGACCCCATCATGCCGACGTTCCGCGACCCGCTCACCGATGCCGCCGAGGCGTCCGAAGCGATGCGGGGTCTCGCCCACGCCTCCCGTGTGTTCGATGACCCGGCCGACACCTACACCGTGTTCGGTGACCTCACCGCGACCATGCGATCGCTGCGGCAGGTGCTAGACCAGCTCGCCAATACTCACCTCGCCCACCGGGACCGGGCACAGCACGATGACGGCGACCACCTCGCCGGGGACCGCTCCGCGCTCGCTGCCGCCGACGAGCTGCACCGAGCCGGGACCCTGCTCGACCAGGCCCACGACCACCTCAACACCGCGTTCTCCCACTCCGGGCGAATCGCGTGGCACCCCGAGCCAGTCGTGGATCGAGACGCTGCCCGTGAACGACTGGCCGCGCGCCTCGATGGCGACCCCGCGACCACGACCGTGCAGGCCGGGACACTCACGTTGACGGTGTGGCCCGATACGCCGGCGGGTGAGCATCAGCGCTATGCCTACCGGATCATCGACACCACTACGGGGCGGGAGCTGGAGGGTCGGGACCTGTTCACCGGCGCCGGCCAGCCCGTCGACCCCGACCATGCGATCCGCGACCTCGCCACGTTCCTTGGCGCCGCCGGCGAGGCCCGCCAGTACGCCCTCGACCATCCCGACAGCACGCCCGAGCACACAGGGTTGTTCCCGGAATGGGTGGCCGAGGCAGCCCGCACCAACGCCGACGCGCTCACCGAGCTGACCGAGCCCGCCGAGCCGGCCCCGGCAAGCGAAGCGTCCGGGACGGGCCGGCAGTGGATCAGCGTGGTGTTCCTCCAAGGCGAGGAAGCCGACCAGGTACTCGACGTGATCGACCGGGACGGCACCGCCGCGGCGCTCGAACACCTCGCTGGCTATGACTACGGGGACGAGACCACCCAGGCCGCACTGGAGAACGGCTACGTCTACGACAAGCCCCCGACCGGGCCGCTGGACCGGGTGATCACTGGCGAGGACGGCTACACCCTCACCTACAACCCGTTCGCCGGCCACGTCAGCCTTCTCCGCGAACACCACACCCCGCCCGCCGACGTCCTCGAAGACTCTGGTGTGGTGCCGGCGCGGGAGGCAATCGCCGGGATCGGCGCCCCCGAGCCGGAAGCGAGACAGGCGGCGTCCGTGCCGTCGCGGAGGGCGCCCGATCCGTCGTGGTTCGAGCATCCCGGTGTGGCTGCGGTGAAGCAGTCCCGAGGACTCTCGCTGTGAGCGCGAGTGAGCCCGAGCGGCTGCACACCTCGGTCTTGGTCGCTCCTGCCGCCGAGCGACGCCGGCTGCGCAAGCAACGCCGCCAGGCCGCCGCCCGCCTCCAGGCCGAGCAACGTCGGGCCGAGAAGCAGGCGGCGCGGGCGAAGGCCGAAGCTGAGAAGGCCGAGCGCCGGGCGACGACCTACCTGCCTGCCGTCGGCGAACCCGGACCCGCTGCGCTGAGGTCGCCGGGCCGGTTCCGGCTGCCCCGCCATCAGGACACGTCCGCGACGTTGGCGGGGGCGTATCCGTTCGTCGCCGAAGGCGGCCTCGGCTCCGATGGCGTGTTCGTCGGGCAAGACCTCTACTCCGGCGGGTCATTCGTGTACGACCCCTGGGTGTTGTATGCCCGCGGCATCATCACCGCGCCCAACATCGTCCTGGCCGGGATCGTCGGCTCCGGCAAGTCATCCCTCGCCAAGAGCCTCTACACCCGGTCCCTGCCGTTCGGCCGCCGCGTCTACGTGCCTGGCGACCCCAAGGGCGAGCACACCGCGGTCGCCGAAGCGGTCGGCGGCAGGGCGATCGTCCTCGGTCACGGGCTGCACACGAGACTGAACCCGCTCGATGAAGGCCACCGGCCCTCCGGCCTGTCGGATGAGCAGTGGGCCTCCACGGTCGCCTCCCGGCGTCGCGATCTGATCGGCGCCCTCGCCGAAACCGTGCTGGCGCGCGGGCTGACGCCGCTGGAGCACACCGCCATCGACCTCGCCTTGACCGCGACGGTGCGGGAGAACACGGTGCCGATCCTGCCGATGGTCGTGGACCGCATCCTGTCCCCATCCCAAGACAACGATGGGCGCCTCGGGGAGGATGGCCGGCTCGTCGGGCATGCCCTGCGTCGCCTGGTTGCCGGGGACCTCGGCGGGCTCTTCGACGGCCCCTCCACTGTGGCGTTCGATCCGTCGCTGCCGATGATCAGCCTCGACCTGTCGCGGGTGACGGAGAACTCCACCCTCATCTCGGTGCTGATGACGTGCTCCAGCGCATGGATGGAGTCCGCGCTCCTGGACCCGGCCGGCGGGCAACGGTGGGTGATCTACGACGAGGCCTGGCGGCTCATGTCCCACCCCGCGCTGCTGCGGCGGATGGACGCGCACTGGCGGCTGGCGCGCCATTACGGGATCGCGAACATGCTGATCTTCCACAAGCTCACCGACCTCGACAACGTCGGCGACCAAGGTTCCGCGATGCGGTCCCTCGCCAACTCCTTGTTGGCGAACGCCGAGACCCGGATCGTCTACCGGCAGGAGTCCGACCAGCTCGGCCCGACCGCCGCCGCGCTCGGGCTGACCGGGACCGAGCAGAAGCTCCTCCCCACCCTCGGCGTCGGACAGGGGCTGTGGAAGATCAAGTCCAGAAGCTTCATCTCGCAGCACCAGCTCCATCCCGTCGAGCTGGAACTGTTCCGGACCGATGCCCGCTACCTGGGCGGTCAGTCATGAAGGGCCGCAACCCGCTGCACCACACCCCGTCCCAGCAGCCCGACGAGACACCGGTGGCGCTGCCACACGTCGTCATCACTGTCACTGAGAACGGCGCCCTGAACGTCACCGTCGACGGCACGCCGTTCCCGTCACCTTCCGCGGGTTCGGAGTGGACACGGGGCACCTTCGGGCCGCTGCTGGACGCGGTAACCCACGATCGCACCGTAGCGGTGCGGATCGAGGTCCGCGAGGTCGACGGGACCGTGTTCACCGACCTCATCCGCGCCCGCAAACCCACCCCACCACCACCCGACGACGAACCGGCCGGGCCGGGGACGCAGCGTTCACGCCGCGCCAAGCACACCACGCAGCACGAGCCTCCGGTGCTGATTGAGGTCACCGGGGACGGGTTCGTGCCCGGTGAGGACATCGCCGTCGCCGTGATCGTCGCCCACACCGACGCCACCGGCACCGGGGCCGCCCGAGCCCTGCTCGACCAGCAACAGCTCGACGCCGCGCTGCCTGAGGGCGACGACGCGGGCGAGGCGGTGCTCTACGGGCGTATCTCCGGCACGATCGTGGTCAGGCGGGTGCCGTGAGCAGCCCGCAGGGCCGGCAGGCCGGGTCGTTCGGGGACGAGCTGACCAACGCCGCCCTGATCGGGCTGGTCGGCATGTTCGGCGTCGCGCTCATCCTGCGCGCATCAGGCAGCGTGGCCGCGTTCCTCACCGGCACCAACCAGCCCGCCGCGGGACCGGCGTCGGGGCTCGGGGTGCTGTTCAACCCCGCCGACCCCGCCGCCGCGCTCGACGCCGCAGGGTTGAACCCGGTCGTCTACTGGATCGTCACCGGCCTCCTGCTCGCGGGCCTGTGCGTCGGTGGCGGGTGGGTGTGGGTGTGGCTGCGCCGTCACACCCGCAAGACCGAGACCGACCCCCGCCGCCTGGCCGGCACCGCCACCGGCCACGAAGTCAGTCAAACCGCCTCCGGCAAGGCACTGCTGCGCCGCGCCGGCACACTGCGCCCCTCCGTGGAGCAACCCTCACCAGGCGATGTCGGGTACCTGCTCGGCACCAGCCACGGCAAACAGGTGTGGGCATCGGTGGAGGACTCGATCCTGCTGCTCGGCCCACCCCGGTCAGGCAAGGGCCTGCACGTGGTCATCAATGCCATCTTGGATGCGCCGGGAGCGGTCGTGACCACGTCAACGCGGCCGGACAACCTCACCGCCACCCTGAAAGCCCGAGCGCGGGACGGGCGGCCGGTGGGAGTGTTCGACCCCCAGCACCTCGCCGAAGGCGTCCCCGCCGGCCTGCGGTGGTCCCCGGTGCGGGGGTGTGAGGACCCGTTGACGGCGATGATCCGCGCCACCGGCCTCGCCGCCTCCACCGGCCTGTCTTACGGCGGTGTCGAGTCGGGCGGGTTCTGGGAAGGCAAGACCCGCACCGCTCTCCAAGCCCTGCTGCACGCCGCCGCTCTGGACGGCCGGCCGCCGGCCGAGCTGTTCCGGTGGACCCTGGACCCCTCCATCGCGGCCGAAGCCGTCGCCGTCCTCACGAACCACCCCGGCGCAGCCACCGGATGGGCCGACTCCCTCGGCGCGATGATCGACTCCGACCCCAAGACGCGCGACTCCATCTGGCAAGGCGTCTCCCTCGCCCTCTCAGCATTGGCCGACCCGCGCGTCCTCGACGCGGTGACTGCTCGCGAGGGCGAGGACTTCGACCCCGAAGCCTTCCTCCAACAGCGCGGGACCCTGTTTCTCTTGGCGACGGGTGCGGGTGCCGGGGCGTCCGCGTCCCTCGTGGCCGCGTTCGTGGAAGACCTCGTGGAAGCCGCCCGCCGCCTCGCCGCCCGCTCACCGGGTGCCCGGCTCGACCCGCCCCTGCTGCTCGCCCTGGACGAGATCGGCAACCTCAGCCCGTTGCCGTCGCTGCCGACGCTGATGGCCGAGGGCGGCGGCACCGGCATCACCTGCCTCCCCGTCTTGCAGTCCCTCGCACAAGCGCGGGAGAAGTGGGGCGACAACGCCGCCGGCGCGATCTGGGATGCCTCCATCGTCAAGATCATCCTCGGCGGCGCCTCCAACTCCCGCGACCTCCAAGACCTCTCCTCGCTGATCGGCGAACGGGACGAGTACACCGATTCGGTGACCCTCGGCGACCACGGCACCAGATCGAACCAACGCTCCATCAGAAGGGTGCCGATCCTCCCGCCCGACCGCATCCGCACCCTGCCCTTTGGCACCGGCGTCACCCTGCTGCGGTCCGCCCCGCCGATCGTGACCGGCCTGCGGCCCTGGCCGACACGCCCCAACTCCGCCCAGCTCGGCACGGACGGCGCGGCCATCGAGGCGCTGCTGCGTCGCCCCGCCGACACCTGACCTCCCTTGTCATCTGTGGGGCGCGTGGGTGCACCTGCCTGACACGAGCGGTTCCTAACGGGGGTCGCGTGAGTGTCAGGAGGAGAGTCCGATGGCTATCCAGACTCAGCAGTCGTTCTCGGGGTTTGTCGCGTCCGACCCGCAGCTCAGTCGCACGGAGAACGGTGATGCCCGGCTGTATATGAAGGTCGGCAAGGAGCACTACCGGCAAGAGCAGGACGGGTCGTTCACGCAGTTGGAGACCACCTTCCACAACCTGGTCGCGTTCAAGGCCGCCGCTGAGCAGGGCCACGAACGACTGGCCAAGGGCGACAAGGTCATTGCCGACGGCTATGTCCGCGAGTACAGCTATCAGCGCGACGGGCAGAACGTCGAAGGTGAGGAGTTCGTCGCCCGCCGCCTCGGCCACGACATGGCCCGCACCCGTTACGACGTCGACCGCACACCCCGCCGCAGCCCGCCCGAGCGCGACGCGACCGCGTTCACCGCACCTGAGCACCGCCCGGCCACCGCATCGCCCGCGGCCGTGAGCCTGTGACCGGAAGGGGCTGACGACGATGGATGAGTACACCCCTGAGCCTGACGAGCCCGACCACTTCGACCCGGACGACGGGCCCGACGCCGGAGCGGACGATGTGGCCGAGCCGCCGCACCCGGTGAACTGGAACCTGCTGTCCGCCGACGATCTGGAAGTCGAGTGGCTCGCGCTCAACGACTGGGTGGCGTGGCTGCGCCGCACCTACGGACTACCCGCCAGCGTGGTGCCTCCGTTCTGGCACCGCCACCCCGAGCTGGTGTGGGAGCTGTCGGCTCTGCATCTGCATTGGCTGGGCGCCTATGACCCCGAGCAGGCCGGGTCCGCGCCGTTCGGCTGGCATCGTGACTTCGCCGACGCCCGGAACCGGCTCCGCGAATGGGTCGCCGCCTCCGGCACCCGCCTGGACCGCGACCGACCCACCCGCCAGACCACCTGGCCCGGCGAAGACCCCGCACCGCCTGTGGAGGACGTGATCATCGCCGACCGCGGGGAGGACTTCGTACAGTTCGTCTTCGATCAGGTCGAAGCCCGCCGCGAGGCCGAGGAGGCGTTCTTCCGCAGCCTCGATGAGCGCACCGGAGAAGTCCCGTGACCGGCCGGGCTTCCCGCGACAGGGATGAGCGGCTGCCGGAGAGGATGCGGGATTACCGGATCGAGGCCGAGCCGCGGCAGAGCCCAGACCTGCACAAGCTCGTCCAACTGTTCATCGGCATGGCCCGCTCCCGCGCCGAGCAGGACCGCACCACGCCCGCGACGGACGCCGACACCGTCCTGCCGGCCTCAGAGCAATGTCGGGACGGCGAGGTAGAATCAGAAGCGCAAGAAGCCAACGGCTGAGCTTTCGGGCTTGGTCGTGGTGCGCAGTCCTGTTTGGCCTTCGTGGCTTACCCGGCCGGCTCCTTCGGAGCTGCCGGGTCGTGTTTCCCCATTACGAGTCGCACCGCACCAGCGGTAGCCGCCGCTCGTGCTGGCCCCGACCACCGGGGAAGGGAACACGACCCATGACCGCCACGACCACTGCACAGCAGCCACCCGCCGCCACCGCGCTCGATCGCATCGGCGAGACCACCACACTCGCCGTCTCCTACCTGCGCGTGTCAACCAAAGAGCAGGCCTCCAAGGGCGGACGGGACGAGGGCTTCTCGATCCCCGCTCAGCGCGAGGCGAACCTGCGCAAGGCCCGCGAGCTGAACGCGATCATCACCGAGGAGTTCGTCGACGCCGGCGAGTCCGCCCGCAAGGCCGACCGGCCCGAGCTGATGCGGATGATCGAGTACGTCAAGACCCACCAGGTCGCCTACTGCATTGTTCACAAGGTCGACCGGCTCGCCCGCAACCGCGCCGACGACGTGACCATCCACCTCGCCCTCAAAGAGGCCGGGGTCATGCTCGTCTCCGCGACCGAGAACATCGACGAGACCCCGTCCGGGATGCTGCTGCACGGCATCATGTCCACCATCGCGGAGTTCTACTCCCGGAACCTCGCCGGCGAGGTCTCCAAGGGCATGAACCAGAAAGCCCAGGGTGGCGGGACCAACGGCAAGGCCCCGATGGGCTACCTCAACGTCACCAAGCGTGACGAACTCGGCCGCGAGGTCCGCACCGTCGAAGTCGACCCCGACCGGGCACCACTGATCACGTGGGCCTTCGAGGCCTACGCCACCGGGAACTACTCCACGATCAGCCTGCGCGAGGAACTCATCGACCGGGGCCTGACCACCGTGCCGACCCCGAAGCGGCCCTCCAAGCCGCCGGTGCTGTCCACGATCCACAAGATGCTCACCAACCCCTACTACAAGGGCAGCGTCCGCTTCCGCGGTGCCAGCTACGACGGCCTGCACGAACCGCTGGTCGCGCCCGAGGTCTGGTACCGCGTCCAGGCGGTGCTCACCGCGCACCAGACCTCCGGGGAGAAGACCCAGTCCCATGACCACTACCTGAAAGGCAGCCTGTACTGCGGGCAGTGCGGGTCCCGGCTGACGCTGACCAACGCCAAGAGCCGCCGCGGCGTCATCTACCCGTACTTCATGTGCACCGGCCGGCACGCCCGCCGCACCAACTGCGAACGCAAGTCCATGTTCGTGCCCGACATCGAAGCCGCCGTCGAGGACTACTACCGCCACGTCCAGATACCCGAACACGTCGTCACCGCGCTGCGCGAGCTGGTCACCAGTGAGTTCGACCGACTGCACCAGGTCGCCAAGCACGAGGCCCAGGGGTACAAGGCAGAACGCGACGCGCTCCGTGACGAGCGCACCAAGCTCATGCAGGCTCATTACGCCGGAGCCGTGCCCCTCGACCTGCTCGGCACCGAGCAGGACCGCATCGCGCGGCGGCTCGCGTTCCTCGACGCGCAGATCAACGCCGGCGACATCGAGTACGACCAAGCCAAAGCCCACCTGGACGACTGCCTCGCCCTCGCCGGGGACATGCACGCCATCTACATGAGCATCGACGATTCGCTCCGCAGGATCGCCAACCAAGCCTTCTTCGACAAGCTCATCGTCACTGATGACGACGCCATCCACGGCGAACCCGGCGTCCCGTTCAACGTGTTCCTCGACCGCGACGTCCAGACCCTCGCCGTCCGCCAACAGGGACGGACGGCGGAATCTGGAACTCAAACCGGTGATGTCGTTGGTTTGAACAACGACCTTCTGGTGGAGCTAGGGGGATTCGAACCCCCGACCTTCTCATTGCGAACGAGACGCGCTACCAACTGCGCCATAGCCCCATGTCGCTCGGCGACCGCATCAGATTAGCACCCCACCAGGGATGCTGTCGCATCGAGGCGGGCCTCTTGACGAAGGTCACAGAGCGGACGCTCAGCTCCCGACCCGCAGAGCCTGCAGCTCGTCCTGCAGCGCATCGAGCACCTCGAGCCGCCCCTGGCCGGAGCAGGCGACGTAGGCGGGCTGGAGGTGGTCGGGACGCTCGGCGACCTCCTCACCGGGCCAGGTGCGCAGGGAGCCGCCGGCGCGGCGGACGATGTGGAAGCCTGCCGCGACGTCCCAGGAGTTGATCGCGGTCAGCGCGGTGGCGTCCGCCCATCCCGCGGCGACGTAGGCGAGCTCGAGCGCGGCGGAGCCCAGGTGGCGCACCGCGGAGACCGAGTCCTCGAGGGTGCGGACGGCACCGGCGGCGAACTCCGGGAAGCCGGAGCCCGTGCGCTGGCCGGGGTAGCCGGAGAGCACGAGGGCGTCGGGGGCCGGACGGGTCTCGCGCGGGGTGATCTCCCGGCCGTTCAGGGTCGCGGGCCCGTCGGCCGCGGCGAAGACCTGGCCGAGCACCGGCGTGTCGATCACGCCGGCGACCAGCTCGTCGCCGATCGTGACGCCGATCGAGATGCAGAACAGCGGCAGTCCGGCGGCGAAGTTGCTGGTGCCGTCGATCGGGTCGACGTAGAAGCTGACCTGCTCGGGACCGGAGGGCTCCGCGGCGGGGCGCTCCCCGCCCTCCTCGCCGACGATGCGGGCGCTGGGCAGCAGGCGGCGCAGCTCGGAGACGATGATCTCCTCGCTGCGGCGGTCGTGCTCGGTGACGATGTCGTGGCTGGAGGTCTTGTACTCGCGGGAGAGGTCGTCGCGGTCGAGGCCGCGGAGGTACTCGGCGGCGGCGTGCGCGGCGGTGAGGGCGTGCTCGAGCAGCTGGGCCGGGGACGGGGCGGAAGAAGCGGTGGTGTTCATCACCGCCAGGCTAGTCCGCCCTGGTCAGCCTCGGGGCGACGGACCGGGGCGCGGACTCCTGTCGGCCCGTGACCGGCCGCCCGAGACGCCGCCCGGTCACGTCCCGAGCAGATGGCGCAGCGCAGGGGTCATGAGCTGGCCGTCCGGGTCCGCGGCGCGGCGCACGGCGCGGAAGTCCTCGAAGCGCGGGTAGAGCCGGGAGAGCTCGCGGGCGCCCAGCCAGTGCATCTTGCCCCAGTGGGGCCTCGCCCCGAAGTCGGCGAGGGTGCGCTGGACGAGCAGCAGGTAGGGCCCGGCCTCCTCGCGGTGGTAGCGGTGCGCGGCGATGTACACGGTCTCCCGCTCGAACGCGGTGGAGAGCCAGACGTCGTCGGCCGCGGCCCGGCGGATCTCGAGGGGGAAGGTGACGCGCACGTCCTCGGCCGCGAAGTGGGCGCGCAGCGCCGCGAGCGCCGCCTCGAGGTGCTCGGCCGGCAGCGCCCACTCCGACTCGTGGAAGCGCACCCGGCGCGGCGCGGCGTACACCGCGGCGGAGTCGTCGACGGTGCGCGGCCCGGCGAAGACGTGGGAGGCGATCTCGGCGACGGGCCTCGACAGCGGCGGGGCGAGGGCGGCGGCGCGGCACAGCATCTCCCAGGCGCCGTTGCCGTGCACCTCGCGCTGCAGCAGCTCGGCGGCGCGCGGGGGCCGCTGCCGGGGCGCATCGGCCGGGAGACGGCGCATGGTGCGCACGGTCGCGCGGTCGGTGCGGGGGAACCAGAAGATCTCGTGGTGGTCCGCGCTCTCGCAGGTCGCGAGGAACTCGCCCGCCGCCTCGTCGAGGGGCCGGGTGGTCTCGACCAGCTCGAACCGGTATGCGGGCACGCACTGCAGGGTCACCTCGAGGATCACCCCGATCGTGCCGAGGCCGAGCCGCGCCGCCTCGAAGAGGCCCCGGTCCCGGGTCGGCGAGGTGTCGAGGACGGAGCCGTCGGGCAGAGCGATCCGCAGTGCGCGCACCGTGCCCGCGAAGCCGGTGAAGCGCGCGCCGGTGCCGTGGGTCCCGGTCTGGATCGCCCCGGCGATCGACTGGTGGTCGATGTCCCCCATCGTCTCCAGCGCCAGGCCGTGCGGGGCGAGGAGCTCGGCGACCGACCAGAGCCGGGTGCCGCCGCGCAGGGTGACCAGGCCGGTCGCCGGGTCGGCGCGGACCAGCCCCTGATAGCGGTCGAGGGTGAGGAGCAGCCCGTCGGTCGCCACCAGCGGGGAGAAGGAGTGACCGCCGCCGATCACGCGCAGCGGGAGGCCGCGGGAGCGTGCCTCCCGGAGCGCGGCGGTGACCTCCTCCTCGCTGGTGGGGGCGAGGATCTCGTGCGGGGTGAAGCGGACCGCGCCGGACCAGTTGCGGCGCGGCCGGGGGCGGCCTCATCGCCGACGGCGGCTCGGGCTCGTCGTCATCGACGGCTCCTTCCGGGACAGGGGCGGCGGGGCGCTGAGGGCCGGGGATCAGAGGAAGGTCCCACCCTCGCCGCGATAAGTGGGCATCGGATCCAGGACCTGCTCGCCCTGGACGGGCAGGTAGTGGGAGAAGTGCTCGGCGGGCTCGCCGGCCTTGGCGTGCCGCAGCCACACCGTGTCGCCGATGCGCAGGTCCTCGGCGGCAGGTCCGATCACGGGGGTCTGCACCTCGCCGGCCGCCTCCTGCCGGGCGAAGGCGAGTCCGGGCGGATGGGCGATGGTGGGCAGGCGGTCCGTGCCGGGCGGGCCGGAGGCGATCCACCCGCCGCCGAGCACGGTCGCGACGCCCGGTGCGGGGCGACGCACGACGGAGGTGCCCAGCCACAGCGCGGGCTGCGGGGTGAAGCCGCGGTAACGGTCGAACAGGCCCGGCCCGATCAGTCCCGAGCCGGCGGCGACCTCGGTGACGGCCTCCTCGGCGGCGCTGGACTCGAGCGAGCCGGTGCCGCCGGCGTTGACGAACTCGAGCGGGGCGAGCGCCCGGACGGCGGCAACGACCTCCGCGCGGCGTGCGGCGATCTCTGGGCGGGAGAGGCGCTTCATCGCCCGGACCGCGGCGCCGTAGGGGGTGGGGGCGGCGTCGGTGACCCCGGCGATGTGCCCCTCGTAGGCCATCAGGCCCACCAGCTGGAGCCGGGGCCGGGCGAGCGCCGCGCGGGCCAGGCGGGCGGCCTGGCCCGCCGTGCGCACCGGGGAGCGCAGGGCGCCGAAGCGGATCCCGGGCAGCGGGGCGTAGGAGACGTCGAGCTCGAGCGCCACGCGGATCCTGCGTCCGCCCGTGCGGGGCGTGAGGTCGGCGGTGGCGTCGAGGATCAGGTCCAGCTGCGCGGTCTCGTCGACCATGAGCGTGATCGCGTCCAGCGCCTCCGGCGAGGCGACGAGGCGGCGCAGCGCCCCGCGCTCCGCGGTCGGATAGGCGACCAGCACGTCCCGTGCCCCGTGGGCGACGAGCCACAGCGCCTCGGGGAGGGTGAAGGCGAGGATCCCGGCGATGCCGGGGCGGGCGAGGACCCGGTCGAGCAGTCCCCGCACCCGCAGCGACTTCGAGGCGATGCGCACCGGGGTGCCGCCGGCGCGGCGGAGGAGGTCGTCGGCGTTGGCGTCGACGGCGTCGAGGTCGAGGACCGCGAGGGGGCGCTCGGACCAGCCCGCACCGGCCAGCAGTCCGTCGACTACCGCGAGGTCGCGCACCGGGTCCGCCTCAGGCGCGGCGGCGGGCGAGGATCTCGTCGAGGTGGAGGTCCTGCGCGGGGGCGAAGCTCTCCTCGACCGCCTCCGCCTCCTCGACGTGCGCGCGCTCCAGCGGCACGGACTCGGGGAGCATGCTGCGGCGGTGGGCGGCGTGACGGCTGGCGAGGTCGTCGACCTCGCCGCGCAGGGCGTAGGTGGGCCGCGGCACCGGGCGGGGAGTCCACTCCCCCGGGCGCGTGACCTGCTCGGCCGCGCGCTCCGAGGCGGTCTCGAGCGCCGACGCGGAGGGAGCCTCGGCCTCCGCGGACACGGCGGGATGCTGCGTGGCGGAGACGGCCGACGGGGCGGGCAGCTCGCGGCCGGTGCTCGCGGGCGCCTGCTCGGCGCGTCGACGCGCCGTCTCGGCCTCGGCACGCTCCTGACGGGAGCGGGTCGCGGCGCGGGTGCGGCGGGCCCGACGCTCCAGCTCGGCGCGACGCAGCCCCACCAGGAACACGCCGAGCACGACCGCGCCGAGGACCGGCGGCCACCAGGGCAGCACGTTCGCGACCGCGCCGACGACCAGCGCGGCGGTGAGGACGATCAGCCCGATCAGCACCCCGCGCATGAGGCGGCGCGAACGGCCGCGCTCCTCGCCGAGGTCGACGCGGGTGCCGGGGTCGGTGTCGAAGCGGGGCCGACGGGTCGGGTCGGCGGGACGCATGAGCAGTCGGTCCTGGGGCATGGGGGTGGTCACCTCGGCAGACGAGCGGCGGGCGTGGACGGCCTCGGAGAGATCCCGGGCCTGCGGCGTCATCCCGGCCTCGTCCGCGGCGCGGGCGCGGCCCATCACCTCGCGACGGGCGGCGGTGCGCGGCAGCGCGTACACCAGCCACAGCAGCAGCAGACCGCCGAAGAGGACGGCACCGAGATTGATCGACTCCACACCACCACAGTAATGACACCTATGTGATTCGCCTGGTCACGGAGCGGGCGTGTCGGCGAGCAATTCCGTGCGCCGCGCCACCGCGGGGCTCAGCCGGTCCGTGCGGGGCTCGGATGCTCGCGATGCAGGCGGCGCAGGACCCCGTAGCCGGCGTGGTCGGTCGCGACCTCCTCGACGGTCAGCGCGAAGACGAGGTGGTCGCGCCAGCCTCCGTCGACGTGGATCGCCGCGCGGCGCAGTCCCTCGGGGCGCAGGTTCAGCTTCTGGACCACGCGCAGGCTCGGCGCGTTCTCGGGCCGCACGGTCACCTCGACCCGGTGCAGGCCGAGCTCGGCGAAGAGATGGTCGATCACCAGCGCCGCCGCGCGGGGCGCCAGCCCGCGGCCGGCCATCTCCCGGTCCACCCAGTAGCCCAGCACCGCCGAGCGCACCGCCCCGTACTGGATGGGGCCCGCGGTGATCTGCCCGATCACCCGTCCTCCCACGACCATGGCGAGCGGGAGGGAGGTCCCCAGCCGCGCCTGCTCGTCGGCCCAGCGGCGCAGGGTGCGGAAGTCCGCGGGCCCGCGCTCGCTCAGCGGGTCCGTCGCGTCCCACGGCCGCAGCCAGTCGGCGCTGCGGGCGCGCAGCCGCTCGAAGTCTCCGCGGTCGCGCCGTCGCAGCGGGCGCAGCGTCAGCTCCCCGTCGCGCAGGACCAGGGGCCACACGTGAACCATCGCGTCATCGTAGACGTCCGACGGACTCGCCTGCGCGTTCTCCCGCCCTGTGCGACTCTGGGCCCCGGACGCCCGGCCCCGGCCGATGCGCCGCCGCCCGGGGCCTCCCGCCCCCGGGTCGGCTCGCCGGGCGGAGAGCCGGCGCCTGCGCAGGCGCAGAGCGCGCAGGTGGAGAAGGAGGCACGCGTGGACGAGCAGCTCGTGGACAAGCAGTCGGTGAAGAAGGCGCTGCGCACGACGCTGCGCGCGGACCGGCGTGCCGTGTACGGCGAGGACCCCGCCCGGCGCTCCCGCGAGGCGGAGGCGATCCTCGCGCATGCCGCGGGGATCGTCGCGGACATCGAGGCGCTGGCCGCTCGTCGGGAGGAGGCTGGGGAACCGGTCCCTCGTGTCGCCGCCTTCCATCCCACCCCGACGGAGGCCGACGTGATGCCGCTGGCCTCCGCCCTCGCCGCGCGGGGCGCGGAGCTCGTGTTCCCCGCCGCCGCCGGGGCGGAGCTCGAGTGGATCCGCTGGGACGGGGTCTCCGACTTCACCGACTCCCCCGGCCGCGGCTTCGGGAAGGAGCCCCGGGGCGAGCGGCTCGGGTCCGATGCGCTCTCCGAGGCCGTGCTCGTGCTCGCCCCCGCTCTCTCCGTGGACCGCTCCGGCACCCGGATCGGGCACGGCGCCGGCTACTACGACAGGGCGCTGACCAGCCTTCCGGCCGAGGCGCGGGTGGTGGTCGTGACCCATCCGCACGAGCTGCTCGTCGCCGGGACCCTCCCTCGCGAGGAGCACGACGTGCCGATCCGCGAGGTGCTGACAGCCGACGGGATCGTCTCGCTGGTCACCTCCGATCCCGTCTGAGCGCCGCGCGGTCGTAGACTTTCTGCGGCCGCCCGTGCGCGGCCCGCACATCGACCATCCCGGAGGACCCGCGTGCCCACGTACGTCTATGCCTGCAAGAACTGCGGACATCGTTTCGAGCAGTACCAGAGCTTCAGCGAGGACTCGCTGACCACCTGCCCCGAGTGCACGCAGGAGACCCTGCGGAAGGTCTTCGACTCGGTCGGCATCGTCTTCAAGGGCTCCGGCTTCTACTCGACGGACTCGGCGACCTCGGGCGCCTCCACGATGGGCGGCAGCTTCTCCTCCGACGGCGCGAGCGGCTCCTCCTCGCCCTCCGAGGGCTCCGGCAGCTCCTCCTCGGCCGACTCCTCCGCGGGCGGCTCCTCGACGGGAACCGCCTCGCAGCCCGCCGCCGCGGCCTCCTGACCTCTCCTCCCCATCGCCCCGCCGTCCACTGCGGGGCGCGATCCGTCGCGCCGTCACAGGGTCGGCCCTAGCGTCGGGGCATGCTCACTCGACTGCTCCCCCACCTTCCCACCTGGCGCCGTGCCCTGCGCCGTCGGCGCCGCACCCTGGCCGTGCTCGTCGTGGCCGCCGCCGCGGTGCTGCTGGTGCCCTCGCTCGTGCCGGCCTCGGTGGCGGGGACGGAGGTGGTGGTCGCGGCCGAGGACCTGCAGCCCGGCACCGCCCTGGAGGCGGGGCAGATGCGCACCGTCGAAGTCGCGAGCTCGCTGGTGCCCTCCGGCGCCGCGACCGCGGTGGAGGATCTCGTGGGCGAGCGCCTCGCCGCCCCGGTCGCCGCGGACGGCCCGATCCTCGCCGGGGACCTCCTCGGCACCGGCGAGGACCCCTTCCCCGAGGGAACGGCGCTGCTGGCCGTCCCCGTGCCGGAGGTGCTGCTGCCGCATCTCCGATCGGGGACCCGCATCGAGCTGCTGATGAACGACCCCGTCGACGGGTCCGCGACCCGCATCCCCGCCCAGATCCGCTCCCTCTCCGCCGCCGCGACGGGCACGGGAGCGCTCGGCACGGGGTCCGACACCGGCGTCCAGGCGCTCGTGCTCGTGGACCGGCACCGGTCCGGAGAAGTCGCTCACGCTCTCGGCACGTCGAAGGTCACGGTGTCCGTGATCCGCTAGAGTCCGACCGGGCCGTGACTTCGGTTCTCCCTCATCCCCCATCTTGAGAAGGAACTCCCCATGAAGGGCTTCAAGGACTTCGTCATGCAGGGCAACGTCATCGACCTCGCGGTCGGTGTCGTGATCGGCGGCGCGTTCACCGCGCTGGTCGCCGCCTTCGTCGACAACCTCATCAACCCGGTCGTCGCCGCCGCGGGCGGCGCGGACAGCGTCGAGGGCTTCGGCTTCAAGATCTTCGAGAACAACGAGGCGACCTTCATCAACTTCGGTGCCGTGATCTCCGCGATCATCACCTTCCTGATCACTGCGGCCGTCGTCTACTTCGTCTTCGTGATGCCGATGACCAAGTCCCGCGAGGCGGCCAACCGTCGCAAGGGCGTCGAGGAGGAGGTCGAGGCGGCTCCCGAGGACATCGTGCTCCTCTCCGAGATCCGCGACCTGCTCAAGACCCAGAACCCCCAGGGCGGCAACCCCCAGGTCTGATCCTGGTCCGATCCACCCCGGCGCGGCATCGCCCGCGCACCCCACGACGGGGGCGGCACCGTGCGGTGCCGCCCCCGTCGTCGTTCCCGAGGCGGAGCTCGCTTCCCGGCCAGGACCCGCGCGCGAGACCGGCGCCCGCCGCGGCGCCGTGACAGGATGCGATACCGTCCCCCGGGTGACCCGCTCCCCCACCGCCCCGAAGGGCACGACCCGCCCCGCGGCGCCCGCCGTCCCGGGCACGGAGGACGAAGCCGCCGCGGCCGGTCCGGACCTCGAGGCGATGATCGAGGCGACGATCGCCTGGTACGCGGAGACCGCCCGCGACCTCCCCTGGCGCTCTCCCGACGCGACGGCCTGGGGGATCCTCGTCTCCGAGGTGATGCTGCAGCAGACCCCCGTGGTGCGCGTGCTGCCCCGCTGGCTGGAGTGGATGCAGCGCTGGCCCGAGCCGGCCGACCTCGCCGACGCCCCGACCTCCGAGGTGCTGCGCGCCTGGGATCGGCTCGGATATCCGCGCCGCGCGCTGCGCCTGCAGGAGTGCGCGCGCGAGATCGTGCGCGCGCACGGGGGCGTGGTCCCCCGCGGCGAGGAGCGGCTGCGATCGCTGCCCGGGATCGGCGAGTACACCGCCGCCGCGGTCACCGCCTTCGCCCACCACGACCGCGCCGTGGTCGTGGACACCAACATCCGGCGCGTCCTCGCCCGCGCCGTCCGCGGCAGGGCGCTGCCGGACCGTTCCTACTCCGCCGCCGAACGGGCGCTCGCCACGCACGCGCTGCCCGCGGAGCGTGAGCGGTCGGTGGCGTGGAACCAGGCCGTGATGGAGCTCGGCGCACTGGTGTGCACCGCGCGCACGCCCCGCTGCGCCCAGTGCCCCCTCGCGGGGATCGGCTGCGCGTGGGTCGCCGCGGGCCGCCCCGAGCCCGAGGAGGACACGCGACGCCGTCAGTCCTTCGAGGGGACGGACCGGCAGATGCGCGGGCGAATCATGGCGCTGCTGCGCGAGCAGGGCGCGGCCGCTCCTGCGATGCTCGCAGCGCTGGATCCCGAGGATCCGGTGCGGGTGGAGCGCTGCGTGCGCTCCCTCCTGGCCGACGGGCTCGCAGCGGTGGCGGACGAGGCGGGAGGGGCCGCCGCGGCGGGCGACGCCGGCGCGCGCCCCGGCCTGCGTCTGCCCTGAGGCACCGCGCATGCCCTGAAGCACGGCGCCGACGGGCTCAGGCGCTACGGTCCAGCTGCTTGATCATGCGGGTGTTGCCCAGGGTGTTGGGCTTGACCCGGGCGAGGTCCAGGAACTCCGCGATCCCCTCGTCCGGGGAGCGCAGCAGCTGGCTGTAGATCTCCGGGGCGACCGTCTCGGCCATCTCCTCGAAGCCGTGCCGTGCGAAGAACTCGACCTCGAAGGTCAGGCAGAACACGCGCTCGAGGCCGAGCTGCACGGCCCGGTCCAGCAGCGCCTCGAGCATCCGGTGGCCGAGGCCCGTGCCGCGCACCGTGTCGGACACAGCGAGGGTGCGCACCTCCGCGAGGTCCTCCCACATCACGTGCAGGGCGCCGCATCCCACCACCGTGCCGTCCTCGTCGACCGCGACGAGGAACTCCTGGACGGCCTCGTAGTAGGAGACGAGGTCCTTGCCCAGCAGGATCCCGGTGTGGGTCATCGGCTCGACGATCGCGTTGATGGCGCGGACGTCGGCCGGGAGCGCGGGACGGATGTGTGCGGCGGTGCCTGAGGTCATGCGGGGCTGTCCTCTCCGTGGACGGCGGTGGCGTCGGCCTCGGCGTCCGCGCCGGGGCCGGGGCCGCCGGCGGAACCGGCGCCGACGGCGGAACCGGCCCCGACGCCTGTGCCGGTCTCGACGGCGGAGCCGGCCGCCGCGTCGGCCACGGCATCGTCGCGCTCGGCATCGCGGCGCTCGGCGCGACGGTCGAGCCAGCGGTGCACGGCCGCGATGATCCGCTCGACCACCAGCGCCATCACGATCGCGGCGACGAGCGCCACGGTGATCGCGAGCAGGTGGTTGTTCTCGAACCAGGCGCCGGCGACCGCGCCGATCGCGCAGGAGTACACCGCCCACACGAAGGTGGACAGCACCGAGCGGGGCCAGAACAGGCGGTGCGGGTAGTGCACGGCACCCGCGACGAGGTTCACGGCAGTGCGGCCGAAGGGGATGTAGCGGGCCGTCATGAGGAAGACCAGGGCCCGCTTGCGCAGCCCGTTCTCCGCGGCCTCGACCGCGCGTCGACCCTTGCCCTCGCGCAGGAAGCGGAAGCGCTCCCAGCCGATCTTGTTGCCCAGGAGATAGCCGAGGTTGTCCCCGGTGAAGGCGCCGGCCCAGGCCGCCAGCCCGATCAGGATGATCGAGGGTCTTCCGGAGCTGGACCACAGCGAGGACAGGGACACGATCGTCGACTCGCTGGGGACGGTCGGGAAGAAGCCGTCCAGGGCGGCGAAGGCGTAGACGACGAGGTGGACCCACCAGGCGTCGCCGATCTGGAGGATCCAGTCCTCCAGGACGCCGGTCAGCGAGAGGAGACGATCGAGCAGTTCTCCCATGGGTCCTTCCGGTCAGGGGTCCCGCGGCCCCCGTGGGGGCCGCTGCGCTCCGGGACGTGATCCCGTGACCGGTGATCCCGGTCCGGGAGTGCTCCGCGCTCCGGCGAGCGACCGGAGGCGGGATCGGTCACGGCCCGGCCCCCGCGGACGGGGCCGGGCCGTGACCCGAGCTCAGGAGGCGCTGGCCTCCGCGCTGTCAGGCGTGCTGTCGGCGCCGTCCGCGCCGTCGGCGTGGGTGACGTCCTCGGCGCGGGCCTGGGTCATCGACTCCACGTCGACCACATCGGAGATCGGCTCCAGGGAGCCGTCCTCGGCGCGGCGGGCGAAGGTGAGATCGCCCAGCAGTCCCTCGCCCTCGGCGTCGACCACGATCTGGTCGCCGACCTGGACCTGGCCGAACAGGATCCGCTCGGAGAGCGAGTCCTCGATGTCGCGCTGGATGGTGCGGCGCAGCGGCCGCGCGCCCAGCACGGGGTCGTAGCCCTTCTCGGCCAGGAGGTCCTTGGCCGGCTGCGTGAGCTCGAGCGTCATGTCGCGATCCTGCAGGCGACGCGAGAGCTTCGCGACCTCGAGATCGACGATCTGGACGATCTCGGTCCTGGACAGCTGCGGGAAGACCACCACGTCGTCGACGCGGTTGAGGAACTCGGGCTTGAAGTGCTGCTTGAGCTCCTCGTGGACCTTCGACTTCATCCGCTCGTAGTCGGTGGAGAGGTCGCCGCCCGCGGTGAAGCCCATGGAGACGCCCTTGGCGATGTCCCGGGTGCCGAGGTTGGTGGTCATGATGATGATGGTGTTCTTGAAGTCCACCACGCGGCCCTGGGAGTCGGTCAGGCGACCGTCCTCCAGGATCTGCAGCAGCGAGTTGAAGATGTCCACGTGGGCCTTCTCCACCTCGTCGAACAGCACGACGGAGAACGGCTTGCGGCGCACCTTCTCGGTGAGCTGGCCGCCCTCGTCGTACCCGACGTAGCCGGGGGGCGAGCCGAACAGGCGCGAGGCGGTGTGCTTCTCGCCGAACTCCGACATGTCCAGCTGGATGAGCGCCTCCTCGTCGCCGAAGAGGAACTCGGCCAGGGCCTTGGCCAGCTCTGTCTTGCCGACGCCGGTCGGGCCGGCGAAGATGAACGAGCCGCCGGGACGCTTGGGGTCCTTCAGGCCCGCACGGGTGCGGCGGATCGCTCGGGAGACGGCCTTGATGGCCTCGTCCTGCCCGATGACGCGCTTGTGCAGCTCCTCCTCCATGTGCAGCAGGCGCGAGGACTCCTCCTCGGTCAGCTTCACGATCGGGATGCCGGTGGAGGCGGCGAGGACCTCGGCGATGACCTCCTCGGAGACCGTGGTCACCGCGTCGGACTCACCGTGGCGCCAGGCCTTCTCCTTCTCCTCGCGCTCGGACTTGAGCTTCTGCTCCTCGTCGCGGAGGTTCGCGGCGAGCTCGAAGTCCTGCCCGTCGATCGCCTCCTCCTTCTTCTTCCGCGCCTCCTCGATGCGGGAGTCGAACTCCTTGAGCTCCGGCGGGGCGGTGAGGCGACGGATGCGCAGGCGCGCGCCGGCCTCGTCGATCAGGTCGATCGCCTTGTCCGGCAGGAAGCGGTCGTTGACGTAGCGGTCGGCGAGGTTCGCCGCGGCGACGAGGGCGCTGTCGGTGATGGTCACCTTGTGGTGCGCCTCGTAGCGGTCGCGCAGGCCCTTGAGGATCTCGACCGTGTGCGCGACCGACGGCTCGTCGACCTGGATCGGCTGGAAGCGGCGCTCGAGCGCGGCGTCCTTCTCGATGTGCTTGCGGTACTCCTCGAGAGTGGTCGCACCGATCGTCTGCAGCTCGCCGCGGGCCAGCATGGGCTTGAGGATGCTGGCGGCGTCGATCGCGCCCTCGGCGGCACCGGCCCCGACGAGGGTGTGGATCTCGTCGATGAACAGGATGATGTCGCCGCGGGTGCGGATCTCCTTGAGCACCTTCTTCAGGCGCTCCTCGAAGTCACCGCGGTAGCGGGAGCCCGCGACCAGGGAGCCGAGGTCGAGGGTGTAGAGCTGCTTGTCCTTGAGCGTCTCCGGGACGTCCCCGGCGACGATCGACTGGGCGAGGCCCTCCACGACGGCGCTCTTGCCGACGCCGGGCTCGCCGATCAGGACGGGGTTGTTCTTCGTGCGGCGGCTGAGCACCTGCATGACCCGCTCGGCCTCGCCATCGCGCCCGATGACCGGGTCGAGCTTGCCGTCGCGGGCGGCCTGGGTGAGGTTACGGCCGAACTGGTCCAGCACGAGAGAGCCCGAGGGCTGGCCCTCGGAGGGGCCACCGGCGTTGGCCGGCTCCTTGCCCTGGTAGCCGGAGAGGCGCTCGATGACCTCCTGGCGCACGGCCGACGGCTCGGCCTTGAGGCGGGAGAGCACCTTGACGGCGGTGCCCTCGCCCTCGCGCAGCAGTCCGAGCAGGATGTGCTCGGTGCCGATGTAGTTGTGGCCGAGCTGGAGCGCTTCGCGGAGGCTCAGCTCGAGCACCTTCTTGGCGCGCGGGGTGAAGGGGATGTGGCCCGAGGGGGTCTGGTTGCCTTCGCCGATGATGTCGCGGACCTGCTCGCGCACTGCGTCGAGCGTCACGCCGAGGGCCTCGAGCGCCTTCGCGCCGACGCCCTCGTTCTCGTGGATCAGGCCGAGCAGGATGTGCTCGGTGCCGATGTAGTTGTGGTTGAGCAGGCGGGCCTCGTCCTGCGCCAGGACGACGACGCGACGCGCCCGGTCGGTGAACCGTTCGAACATGTTCCTCCCCCATTCGGTGGTGGTGATGGATCGAGAGTACGCGGAGCGGGCGGGGATTCCCCGTGTGTTCGCCGCTGGCGTGACGTCCGTTCGCCCGGGGCGATCACAGGCTCAGCGGCGTCGTCGGCGCTCGGCGCGCGCCGGTGAGATCCGGTGCCGATGCGGAGCTCGGACGATGCACGCGCACCGCCTCGATCACGACGCCCTCGCCCGCGGTCTCGAGGCGGAGGTGGCGAGGTAGAGCTCGTCGCAGTCGGCGCGATCCTCGTACCCGGGCGCGTGGCGGTCCCACGGGGAGAGGTAGGAGCCGAGCCCCAGGCCATGGTAGCGGCAGGCACCGGCGACCTCGGCGACGAGGTCGCCGTCCCCGCCGCGCCACCGGGAGGAGGAGACGGAGTAGTCGGTCGTCGACGTCGGCCACAGGCAGAACCCGTCGTGGTGCTTCGCGGTGAGCATCACGTACCGCGCACCGAGCTCCGCGCCCACCACGACGACGCCGGCCGCGGGCCCAGGAGCCGCCGCACCCCGCTGAGGGCGATAGTCTGACGGGCGAGATCGCCCGGAGGGTGGCCGCGGCCGACGCCGTCATCCCCCGAAGCGGCACCCGAGCCTCGCCCCGTGCGACGCCCGCACCGGCGCGAGGAAGCATTTCGAACGGAGAGACATGGCAGACCTGGACGTGACCCGCGCGGACGCGGTGCTGATCGGCGGCGGCATCGCCAGCGCGACCCTCGCCGCGATGCTCACCGAGCTCGAGCCGGACTGGGACATCGTGGTCCTCGAGCGCCTGGACTCCCTCGGCGCGGAGTCCAGCGACGCATGGAACAACGCCGGGACCGGGCACAGCGCGCTGTGCGAGCTGAACTACACCCCGCAGGACGTGGACGGCTCCGTCAGCCCCGCGAAGGCCATCGCGATCAACGAGCAGTTCCAGGTCTCGCGCCAGTTCTGGGCCCATCTCGTGGAGAACGACCGGATCGGCGCCCCCTCCCGATTCATCCACACCGTCCCGCACATGAGCTTCGTGCACGGGATGGAGAACGCGGACTACCTGCGACGGCGCCACGAGGCTCTGGTCGCCAACCCGCTCTTCGACCGCATGGAGTTCACCACCGAGCACGCCCGGCTCGCTGAGTGGGCGCCGCTGGTCTCCGAGGGCCGACCGGTCACCGAGACCATCGCCGCGACCTGGTCGCCCGACGGCACGGACGTCGACTTCGGGGCCCTGACCCGGGAGATGCTCGACTTCGCCTCCCGCGCCGGGACCACCGTCGCCACCGGCTCCGAGGTCGTGGACCTGCGCCGCATGGGCAACGACTGGGGCGTCATGGTGCGCAGCACGGCCGACGACTCCCTGCGCGTGGTGCGGGCGCCGTTCGTGTTCGTCGGCGCGGGCGGCTACGCCCTGCCGCTGCTGCAGAAGTCCGGGATCGAGGAGATCCGCGGCTTCGGCGGCTTCCCGATCTCGGGCCAGTGGCTGCGCTGCACCGACCCGGCCGTCATCGCGCGGCACGACGCGAAGGTGTACGGAAAGGCCGCCGTCGGCGCCCCGCCGATGAGCGTCCCGCACCTGGACACGCGGTACGTCGGCGGGAAGCGCTCGCTGATGTTCGGCCCGTACGCGGGCTGGTCGCCGAAGTTCCTCAAGTCCGGCTCCTACACGGACCTCTTCGAGTCGATCAAGCCCTCGAACCTCACCCAGATGATGGCGGTCGCGCCGCCGAACCTCGACCTCATGGTCTACCTCGGCTCGCAGCTCGCCGCGACCACCCACAAGCGCTTCGAGGCCCTGCTGGAGTACATGCCCGCCGCCGACATGTCCGACTGGGAGGAGGTCACCGCCGGGCAGCGCGTCCAGGTGATCGCCCCCGACAAGAAGAAGCACGGCGTGCTGCAGTTCGGCACCCAGCTGATCACCGCGGCCGACGGGTCGATCGGCGGCATGCTCGGCGCCTCCCCCGGCGCGTCGACCGCGACGAGCATCATGCTCACGATGCTCGAGAAGATGTTCCCCCAGCGCATCGAGGCGTGGCGACCCGCGCTGCAGCAGATGGTCCCCAGCTGGGGCACCCACCTCTCGGAGGACGCGGAGCTCGCGCACCGCACCCTCGAGCGGACCGCCGCCACCCTCGACCTCACCCACTGAGAGCCACCCGGCCTCGCCCACTGCGCGTCGACGACGACGCCTCGCCGCCCCAGGAGAGCTCATGCGGATCTCGCTGATGACCACCTGTCTCGTGGACGTGATGGCCCCGGACGTCGCCCGGGCCACCGTCACCCTCCTGGAGCGGCTGGGCCAGGAGGTGGTGTTCGACAGACGGCAGACCTGCTGCGGCCAGATGCACACCAACTCCGGCTACTACACCGAGGCCGCGCCGATCGTGCGCTCCTTCGTGGACACCTTCGAGCCGGCGCTCGAGGAGGTGGACGCGATCGTGATGCCCTCGGGCTCCTGCACCGGCTGCGTCCGCGACCAGCACGCGCTGGTCGCCCGGCACGAGGGCGACACGGCGCTGGAGGAGCGCGCCGCCGCGGTCGCCGCGAAGACCTACGAGCTCTCCGAGCTGCTGGTGGACGTGCTGAAGGTGACCGACGTGGGCGCGTACTTCCCCCATACGGTCACCTACCACCCCACCTGCCACTCGATGCGCTTCCTGAAGGTGGGGCCGCGCCCGCTGAAGCTGCTGCGCGCGGTCGAGGGCATCGAGGTGAAGAACCTGCCCGAGTCCGACACCTGCTGCGGCTTCGGCGGCACCTTCTCAGTGAAGAACGATGCCACCAGCGACGCGATGGTGACCGACAAGGCCGCGAACGTCGTCGCCTCCGGTGCGGAGTTCGTGGTCGGGGGCGATGCCTCGTGCCTGATGAACATCGCCGGGAAGCTGCACCGCACCGGGGCGGCGCCGAGGTCGGTGCATCTCGCGCAGATCCTCGCCTCGACGAAGGAGGACCCCTTCGTCCCGTCGGAGACGATCCTCGGGAGGGCGTCATGAGCACCTGGACCGGTCGACGAACTGCGAGGAACGAGCGGGAGGAGATGGTCGAGAACCGCTCCGCCGGTCGACGAACTGCGAGGAACGAGCGGGAGGAGACGGTCGAATGAGCACTGTCCAGCTGGGCATGCCGACCGTCCGCCCCCAGCACGCCTCGCCCGTCTCGACCCTGCGGGGCGAGCGCGGGTTCCCGGAGGCGGCGCGGGAGGCGCTGGGCGATGCGACCCTGCGCGCGAACATGCGCCACGCGACCTCGACGATCCAGGGCAAGCGCGCCGGGGCGGTGCGCGAGGTGCGCGACTGGCAGAAGCTCCGCAGCGCCGGCAGCGCCCTGAAGTGGCAAGTCACCGATCATCTCCCGGAGCTGCTCGAGCAGCTCGAGGAGTCGGTGGCAGCCGCCGGGGGTGTCGTGCACTGGGCCCGCGATGCCGAGGAGGCTTCCGAGATCGTCACCCGCCTCGCCCTCGAGCGCGATGCCCGGGAGGTGCTGAAGGTCAAGTCGATGGCGACCCAGGAGATCGGCCTGAACGAGGCGCTCGCGCATGCGGGCATCCGGGCGATCGAGTCCGATCTCGCCGAGCTCATCGTCCAGCTCGCGGACGACACCCCCTCCCACATCCTGGTCCCCGCGATCCACCGCAACCGCGCGGAGATCCGCGAGATCTTCCTGGCGGCGATGCCGGATCTCGATCCGTCGATCACCGACGACCCGGCCGAGCTCGCGGAGGCGGCGCGCCGCTTCCTGCGCGAGAAGTTCCTGGACATGCCCGGCTCGGTCGCGATCTGCGGGGCGAACTTCGCGGTCGCCGAGACGGGCACGCTGGTGGTCGTGGAGTCCGAGGGCAACGGGAGGATGTGCCTGACCCTGCCGCGGACCCTGATCTCCGTGGTCGGGATCGAGAAGATCGTCCCCACCTTCCAGGACCTCGAGGTGTTCCTGCAGCTGCTGCCCCGCTCCTCGACCGGGGAGCGGATGAACCCGTACACGACTCTTTTCACGGGCGTGCACGAGGGCGACGGCCCCGAGGAGTTCCACCTGGTGCTGCTGGACAACGGGCGATCGTCGGTGCTGGAGGACCCCGAGGGGCGCAGCGCCCTGCACTGCATCCGCTGCTCGGCCTGCCTGAACGTGTGCCCGGTCTATGCGCGCACGGGCGGCCACGCCTACGGCTCGACCTATCCCGGCCCGATCGGCGCGATCCTCTCCCCGCAGATGACGGGCATGAGCGGCACCGACGACCCGAACTCGACCCTCCCCTACGCCTCGAGCCTGTGCGGCGCCTGCTACGACGTGTGCCCGGTGAAGATCGACATCCCCGAGATCCTCGTGCACCTGCGTGCGAAGGACGTGGACCGGCGCCGCGAGGCGCGCGGCGAGTTCCACGGCAGCTGGGACCTGGCGCTGAAGGGCGCGAGCCGCCTGATGTCCTCCCCTCGCGCCTACGACCTCGCCGTCCGCTCGGCGAAGCCGCTGTCCTCGCTGCTGCCCGGCGCGAACATCGGACGGCTCCCGGGGGCGCTGCCGATCATCCCGGGCTGGACCGACCACCGCGATCTGCCCAGTCCCTCGCAGTCCTTCCGGTCCTGGTGGGACGAGCGCGAGAAGGAGCGCGTCGCTCGGGGCCCGGAGCGACCGGCGTCCGACGGGCCCGGCGAGAGGGGCCACGCGAGGTCGGTCGACGGCCCCGCCCCGGACGGTGATGCATCGCCCGTCGGCACCCCCGACGGGGAGGAGCAGCCGTGAACGACTGGACCGACGCCCGCCCCGCCCGCACGCCCGGGATGAGCGCGAAGGAGGAGATCCTCGCGCGCGTGCGCACCGCGCTCGCGGCCCCGCGCCGCGATGCGGTGACGGACGCCGAGGACGTGCCCCGCGACTACCAGCGCTCCGACGACAGGCAGGAGCTCGGCACCGCCCCGGAGAAGGTGCGCGACGTGCTCGTCCAGCGGCTTCAGGACTACACCGCGGTGGTGCACCGCACCACGGCGTCGGAGCTCCCGGCCGCGATCGCCGCGGCGCTCGGCGACGCCGCCTCGGCGGTGGTCCCCGCCGGTCTGCCGCCCCAGTGGATGCCGCCGCCCGGCGTCGCTGTCACCGTCGACGACGGCACCGCCTCGCCCCGCGAGCTCGACGGGATCGACGCCGTGCTCACCGGCTGCCACACCGCCATCGCGCTGACCGGCACGATCGTGCTGCGGGGCGACGCTCTCGGCGGCCGGCGCGCGATCTCGCTGGTCCCGGACCGGCACGTCGTGGTCGTCGAGGCCGAGCAGGTGGTGCTCGGGGTGCCGCGCGGCATCGAGCGCATGGCCGAGGATCCCCGTGCCGCGTGGACGATGATCTCCGGGCCGAGCGCGACCAGCGACATCGAGCTCGACCGGGTCGAGGGCGTGCACGGGCCGCGCCGTCTCGAGGTCGTGCTCGTCGAGCCCGAGCCGACGCCGACACCCGAGCCGGAGACGTCACCCGCACCGGAGCCCGGCCCCGACGCCCCCGCCCGCCCTCCGGCCGACAGCGGCCCCACCACCCCCACCTCCCAGGAGAGCAGCCGATGACCACTCCCCTCACGCCCGCCGACCTCGACGCCCCCGCCGACGCTCCCGGGGACGCGGGCCGTGCCGCCCGCGATCGCGGCGACCTGCTTGTCATCGTCGCCGGGGACTACCGCGCCGAGATCTCCACCGTCGGCGCGACGCTCGAGTCCCTCACCGTCGGCGGTCGGGATCTCGTGCTCCGCAGCCCCGAGGAGGGGCCGATGCTGTTCTACCGGGGCGCGATCGTGGCGCCCTGGCCGAACCGGATCGGGGACGGCACCTACGTGTGGGACGGTGAGGAGCTGCGCACCCCGCTCAGCGAGCCCGAGCGCGGCAACGCCCTCCACGGGCTCGTCTCCTTCCAGTCCTTCACCCCCGCGTCGGTGGGCGAGGACGAGGTGGTGCTGCGCACCGAGCTGTTCCCCACCCCCGGCTATCCCTTCCACCTGCTGCTCACGGTCCGCTGCGCGCTCTCCCCTGAGGACGGGCTGACCACCACGGTCACCGCCCGGAACCTCGGCCGGCGCGACGCCCCCTACGGGGTGTGCCCCCATCCCTATCTCGTCGCCGGCCCCGAGCCGCTGGACGAGTGGTCGCTGCAGGTCACGGCGGGCACGGTGCTGACGGTGACCGAGGACCGGCTGCTGCCCACCGGCACCGCACCGGTCCCGCCCGGTGATCCCTTCGACTTCTCCGCTCCGCGCGTTCTCGGCGACCTGTTCATCGACCACGCCTTCACCGACCTCGCCCGGGACGCGGAGGGGCGCCTGGATGTCGCCGTCACCGCTCCCGGCGGCACCGGGGTGGAGCTCACCGCCGGTCCCGAGTGCCCGTGGCTCCAGATCCACACCGGGGACCGCCCGGAGCCGGACCACCACCGCCGCGGCCTCGCGGTCGAGCCGATGACCTGCCCGCCGGACGCCTTCCGCAGCGGCACCGACGTGGTGCGCCTTGCCCCGGGCGACGAGCACGCCGCCTCCTGGAGCATCCGCGGCTGGTGACCGGCCGGTCGGCGCGGCCGGCCCGACAGCGGGCGGGGGACGCCGCGCCGGCGCGCCGCCCGAAGCGCGGCCCAGGACAGGACGAGGGCCCGTGACCATGACGGTCACGGGCCCTCGTCGAAGGCGTCGGCGGCTCACGGCCGCCGTGCGGGGATCACTCCCCGTGGGCCTCCTCGTACGCCTTGCGGATCGCGCTGGAGATCCGGCCGCGGTCGGGGACCTCGTAGCCCGCCTCACGCGCCCACTCGCGGATGCGCGAGGAGTCGTTCGAGCTCGCACGGGAGCCGGAGGCGGTGCCGCGGGTGCGGCGACCCCCGACGCGGCGCGCCTTGCCGACCCAGCCGCTCAGCTCCTCGCGGAGCTTCTCCGCGTTCTCGGCCGTCAGGTCGATCTCGTAGGCGACGCCGTCCAGGGCGAAGCTCACCGTCTCCTCGGCCTTGTCACCGTTGATGTCGTCGATGAGCTCCACGTAGGTCTTCCGTGCCATAGGGGTTCTCCCTCGCTGGTGGTTTCCGGACTTCATCATGAACGCAGGGGGTGTTCACGATATCGCACAGTATCCATTACGAGGCCGATCATTTCAATCTGGTTACGAGGTGTATGGACGAAGGGATGTTCTCATTCTCGTCCGCCGCCGCATCAGGGGTCTTTCCGGGGCTGCTTCCGCTCGAGCAGCTCCTGCTCCGCCTGACGCTCGGCCTCCCGCTCGCGGCGGTCGGCCCGCAGCAGCGCACGGATCACGAACCAGAACAGCAGCCCCACGCCGATCGAGGGCAGAAGCGCACCGGCCTCGAACCAGAACCCGGAGTCCATCTCAGGCCCCCGGCTTCACGAGCGGGAACAGGATCGTCTCGCGGATGCCGAGCCCCGTCAGGGCCATGAGCAGGCGGTCCACGCCCATGCCCATGCCTCCCGTCGGCGGCAGCGCGTACTCCATCGCCTCGAGGAAGTCCTCGTCCAGGCGCATCGCCTCGTCGTCGCCCTGGGCGGCGAGCTCCGCCTGCTGGGCGAAGCGCTCGCGCTGGATGACGGGATCGACCAGCTCGGAGTAGCCGGTGGCGAGCTCGAAGCCGCGCACGTACAGGTCCCACTTCTCGACCACGCCGGGCGTGCTGCGATGGGCGCGCACCAGCGGGCTGGTCTCCACCGGGAAGTCGCGCACGAAGGTCGGCTCGTGCAGGTGGTCGCCCACGCGATGCTCGAAGAGCTCCTCGACGAGCTTGCCGTGGCCGTACTTCGGGTGGTCGAGGTCCAGCTCGAGCGAGCGGGCGATCTCCCGCAGGCGCGCCGGGGTGGTCTCCG
Source organism: Brachybacterium atlanticum (assembly GCF_025669985.1). Classification (NCBI taxonomy): domain Bacteria; kingdom Bacillati; phylum Actinomycetota; class Actinomycetes; order Micrococcales; family Dermabacteraceae; genus Brachybacterium; species Brachybacterium atlanticum. The sequence continues at coordinate 37,513 of NZ_JAKJJW010000018.1, forward strand.
GAGTGATCTCCTCGCCGAGGGATTCGGAGAGCGAGCCGTAGACGGTGATCTTCGCCCATTCCCCGGAGAAGTCGTATTCGGTGCCGTCGGCGAGGGTGACGATCTGGGAGCCGGTGGCGGCCTCGGCGGCCTCCTGGATCAGCGACTGCGTGAGCTCGCCGATCGAGTCGTAGTCCCCGTAGGCCTGGTAGGACTCGAGCATCGCGAACTCGGGCGAATGCGTGGAATCGGCGCCCTCGTTCCGGAAATTGCGGTTGATCTCGTAGACCTTCTCGAGCCCGCCCACCGCGGCGCGCTTGAGGAACAGCTCCGGCGCGATCCGCAGGTACAGGTCCAGGTCGAAGGCGTTCATGTGGGTGACGAACGGCCGTGCCGCCGCACCCGAGGGGATCACCTGCAGCATCGGGGTCTCGACCTCGACGAAGTCGCGCCCGCGGAAGGACTCGCGCAGGGAGTGCATGACCTCGGAGCGCAGGCGCACCGCGTCCCGTGCCTCCTGGCGCACGATCAGGTCGACGTAGCGGCGGCGCACCCGCGACTCCTCGGAGAGGTCCGCGTGGAGCACCGGGAGGGGGCGCACCGCCTTCGCGGCCATCTGCCAGGAGTCGGCGAAGATGCTCAGCTCGCCGCGCCGGGACGCACCGACCCGGCCGTGGAAGAAGACGTGGTCGCCGAGATCGACGTCGGCCTTGAGAGCGGCGAGGCGCTCCTCGCCGATCACGGCCTGCGAGGCCATGACCTGCAGACGCTCACCGGCGCCGTCCTGGAGGGTGACGAAGGCGAGCTTGCCCGTGTTGCGCTGGAAGACGACGCGGCCGGAGACGCCGACCTCGTCGTCCGTCTCCACGCCGGCCTCGAGGTGGCCGTACTCCGCGCGCACCTCGGCGATCGTGGCGGTGACGGGGACGGAGACGGGATAGGGCTCCTCCCCGCGCGCCAGCAGGCGCTCCCGCTTGGACCGTCGGACCGCGATCTGGTCGGAGCTGTCGGTCACCTCGGAGGCAGGGGGGTTCTCGCTCATGGCTGCGATTGTCTCATCACCGCGCGCGTGACGGCCTCCGGGATCAGGGTGCTGTCGCCACCGCCACAGCGGCGTCCAGCAGCCGGGTGCCCTCGACGCGTCCGGCGAGCACGACGAGCACCTCGCCGCGGTGGTCGGGAGCGGCGGGCTCGAGGGTCGCGGGGTCCAGGACGAGCGCGTAGTCCCAGTCGATCTCGGCCCGCTCCCGCGCGGCCTCCAGCGCGTCCTGGATGCCGGAGAGGGAGGGGGCGGCCGCGAGCGCCGCGGCGATCGTGCGGGACAGGGCCAGAGCCCGCTCCTTCCCGTCCGCGGAGAGGTAGGCGTTGCGGCTGGAGCGGGCGAGGCCCGTCTCCTCCCGCTGGATCTCCACGGGCTCGATCCGCACGGGCAGGTCGAGGTCGGCGACCAGGCGCTGGATGATCGCGAGCTGCTGGGCGTCCTTGCGCCCGAACACGCTCAGGTGCGGGTCCGTCAGGCGCAGCAGCTTCGCGACGACGGTGACCACGCCGTCGAAGTGGCCGGGCCGGGCGGCGCCCTCGAGGACCGTGCCGGCGTGGCCGGCGCTGACCGAGACCGTCGGCGGCATGACGGGGTACATCTCCTCCACGCCCGGAGCGAAGACGAGGTCGACGAGCCCGTCGACGAGGGCGAGATCCGCCTCGAGGTCGCGGGGGTAGGCCTCGTAGTCCTCCCCGGGACCGAACTGGAGGGGATTGACGAAGTCGGTGAGGATCACGTGGTCGGCGAGCTCGCGGGCCTTCTCGACCAGGGCCAGGTGCCCGGCGTGGAGGGAGCCCATGGTGAGCACCGCCGCGACCGTCCCGTCCATCGCGGCGCGGTGCTCGCGCAGCGCGGACTTCGTGGTGACGAGCGTGGTGCGCGGGGTGCTCTCGGGCACGGCGGGGTCCTTCCTCAGCTCTCCTCCGGGGGCGGTGCCGCCTCCAGCAGCGCCCGGATCGTCTCCCGGTCGCCCTCGGCGAGTCTTGCACGCGCGAGCGCCGCGAGCGCGAGGGCGCGGTAGGTGTCGCTCACGTCGCCGGGCTCGACCGGAGCGGCGGTCGCGTCGAGGTCGGCGAGGGCCTCGAGGTGGGCGGCGACGGTGCCGGCGTCCCCGCGGACCACCGGTCCGGTCAGCGCCCCGCTCCCACGCTGCAGCGACTCCTCGAGCGCCGCCTCGAGCAGCGGTCGGAGGTAGGCGCCGGGGTCCTCGATGCCGAGCCGGGCCAGCGCCCTGCGGGACTGGTCCACGAGGACCACGAGATGGTTCGCGGCGTGGGCGAGGGAGGCGTGGTAGAGCGGTCGGTCGCCCTCGGCGATGACGACGGCCTCGCCGCCCATCTCCACCACGAGCGCGGCGGCGACGGGCAGGAACTCCTCGGTGGCGGTGATCCCCATCGGGCAGCCGACCAGCCGGGGCAGGTCGGTGCGGGTGCCGGTGAAGGTCATCGCCGGGTGGATCGCGAGGGTCGCGGCGCCGGCGCGGGCGAGCGGGGCGAGCACCTCGGTGCCGTAGCGGCCGGAGGTGTGGACGACGAGCTGTCCGCCGGGGGCGAGGCCGGTCGCGGCGATCCCGCTCGCGAGCGATCCGAGCTGGTCGTCGGGCACGGCCAGGAGCAGCATCTCGCTGCGCTCGACGAGCGCGGGGACGTCCAGCAGCGGCACCCCGGGCAGGAGCTCCGCGGCCCGCTCGCGGGAGGCGTCGGAGACGGCGTAGGCGCCGGTGAGCGCGTGGCCCTCGGCGCGCAGCGCGGCGCCGAGGACTGCGCCGACGCGTCCTGCGCCGATCACGCCGATGCCGAGGCGGGGCGGGGTCATCGGGTCTCCTGCCCGCCGGGGCACGGGCCGGGGGCGGGTGCGGCGGGCGACTCGTGCTCGGGGTCGCTCCCGGGGACGCTGGCGGGGTCACTGCCGGGCGCCGGCGCGGCGGCGCCGACGGGCGCGAGCGCGGGACGGGGCCAGCTCTCGCGATCCCGGTAGCGGCGCAGGGTGCGGGCGTCCGCGGCGAGCACGGCGTGCACGGCGAGGGCGTCCTCGCGGCGCAGGTTCTCCAGCAGGAGCGAGTCCCCCGCGCCCTCGACATGGAGGTCCAGCACGCCGAGACGGCGGGCGAGCGGGCCGTCCTCGAGCCTCAGCTCCTGGATCCTCTCGCGGGGCACGATGCTGAGCTTGCGGGACACGAGGCCGCTGCGGTGCACGAGCGCTCCCGGCAGCAGGATGCTCACCTCGGTGCGGCGGGCGATCCAGTACCAGCGCACCGGGGTGCGAAGGCCGGGCAGGTCGCGGGCGCGGGCGGTCAGCAGGTGCTCGAGGGTCGCGAGGTCGTCGTCGGTGCCCAGCGGCGCGCTGAGCCGGCCGAGGGTCTGCCGCAGCTCCTCGCGGGTGCCGACCGGGAGCACGCTGGTCGCGCCGTTCTCGTCGTCGTCATCGATCCCGGCCACGGTCGCGGAGACGGCGGTCCAGCCGGGGCCGCGCCACAGGAAGGGTCGGCGCAGGTCGAAGCGCTGGATGCGACCGGCGGCGATGTTGTCGGTGCGCGTGTTGGCCAGGCCCCGCCGCATCCGCAGCCCGCGCTCGCTGAAGCGGGAGACGAAGCCCCAGCCGGAGTCGATCCGGCCGAAGACGTACTTCGGCACCGCGATCGCGGTGGGTGCCAGGGCGACCAGGATCGCGATCGAGAAGCCCTCCTGCCACAGGGCGAGGAGCACCGCGACGACCACGCCGACGACGCTCATCACGATCCCGGTGAGGAAGCCGAGGTCCCGCACGAGGGAGCGGACGAGCCGCTCGGTGGGGATCCTGGCGATGAGCTCGCCGTCGGTCACCCCGTCGTACAGGACCTCCTCGAGACGACCGCCGTGCTCGCGAGCGGCGTCGCCGGAGTCCTGGCGGCCTGGGGCGGAGGAGCCCGCGGTCGGGCCGCCGACGAGGGCCGTGGAGGCCACCGCGCCCGTCCCGGCGGCCGCGGCCCCCTCCTCGGGAGCGGCGGTGCGCGGGGCCGGCGTCCCGGCCGCGACCTCGAGGATGCCCAGGCGCAGCTCCTCGGCGCGGGCGGAGGAGACGTACTCGATGTCGAGATACGACTCGCCGCCGCCGGCGACCTCGACGCGCACCTTCGCCAGTCCCAGCAGGCGGGCCAGCAGCGGGCGCTCGATCGAGACGGACTCGATGCGGGCCCGCGGCGCGTACTCGCGGGAGCGGCTGATCATGCCGCTGTGGACGGAGACGCCGTCCTCGTCCACCGCGTAGGTGGTGAACCACCAGCTGAGGGCCGACAGGACGATCGCCACGAGGACGACGACGAGCAGGATGCCCAGTCCGATCAGCGCGCGACGGATCGTGAACTCGTTCGCCAGCTGGGCGATGTTCTGGGCGGTGAGCACCGCGATGATGCCCACGACGACCTTCCAGCCGGTCACCAGCGGGGTGATCGGATGGGTGCGGTGGCGGGGCGCGGCCGTATCGCTGGCAGGCCCCTCGGGGGCCTGCGGGTCCGGGGTCGGGGTCCCGCTCGCCGCGGGGTCGGGGCCGGGGGCGGTCACAGCGCCGCCATCAGCTCGACGCCGCGCGCGGTGAGCAGGGCGCGCAGGCGCTCGGCCTCGTCCTTCGGCAGGCCGGGCAGGGTGACGCCGGCGCCGTCATGGGCGGTGCTGAGCGTGAGCTTCGCGAGGCCGTAGCGGCGGTCCACCGGCCCCTCGTCGATCTTCACCGACTGCACGCGGCCGTAGGGGATCGTGTGCACGGAGCGGAACATGATCCCGAGGGCGACGGTGAGGTCCTCCTCCCCCTCGCGATAGCCGATCGCCCGCACCCGTCGCGGGGTGAGCGCGAGGCCCTGCACCACCAGCACCAGCGGCACGATGGCCGTCAGCCCCAGCCACCACCATCCGGTCAGGACCGCCGCGACGATCGCGCCGATGGTCAGCAGCACCCCGATCACGTAGCCGGGGATCCCCGCGAGATAGCGGGCCGGGACGAGCTTCGGCGAGACCGGCTGCAGCCCCTGTTCGCCGAGTCGCGCCCCGGGGGCGTCCGAGACCTCGGGCGGCAGGGCGTCGTGGGGCGTCACCGTGGGCAGCGGCGGTCGGGCATCGTGCGCGGAGGAGGTCATGGGGACATCGTGTCATCCCGGGCCGGAGGCGCTGTGCGACGCTCGGCGCTGCTCGCTCCGCCGAAGGTCGGTCCTCGCCCGCGCCCCGCTCCGCCGACCGGCAGCTCGCAGGCCCGCCTCGCTGCGGGGTCGGAGGGCTCGAAGCTCTCGGTCAGGACCCGGCTTCCGCGCCCTCGGCGGAGCCGTCGCCGTCGGGCGGGAGCTTTCCCCATCGCTCCACGATCACCCCGAGCACGCCGAGCACGATGCCGGAGACCGCGGCGGCGGCGGTCGGAAGGATCGCGCCGAGCAGGTCGCCGGTGCCGGTGATCAGCAGGAACAGCGCCTGGCCGGTGAAGATCCCGCCCATGATCGCGCCGGTGTAGGCGCAGGCCCGGGCCAGCAGGACCGTGCGATAGGCGGTGGGCAGGTCGATCTGGTGCCGTCGAGGCGTGTAGGACGGCCTGTTGCGGCGCTCCTCGCTCTCCTGGAGGTAGCGGCGCATCGGGAGGCCGTAGGCGAGCAGCACCGCGGCCAGGGCCAGCAGCACCAGGGTGGTCAGCCAACCCGCGATCGGGAGGGAGTGGCCGCGGGCGGCGAGGGTCTCGAGCATCTGGGCCCCGAAGCCCGCGCCGATCACGAGGATCAGCCCGAGCACCGGGATGTTCAGGGGCCTCACGTCTCCGCCGCTCCCGCCCCCGTCCGGGAGGCCGGGGTGTCGAAGCCCTCGAGGACCGGGCCCGGGCGCAGGGCCTCGCGGTCCGCGGCGCGGGCGAGGAGCGCCTCGACCGGTCCGCGGCCGGGCAGCTCAGCGGAGGGGTCCGCGGCATGCCAGGGGCCGAGCACGAAAGCGCGCTCGTGGGCGCGGGGGTGGGGCACGGTGAGGTCGGGGTCCTCGCTGCGCCAGTCGCCGTAGGCGATCACATCGACGTCGAGGGTCCGCTCGCCCCAGCGCACCAGTCGCTGCCGTCCGGCGGCCCGCTCGGCGCGGTGGGCCAGGGCGAGGAGGTCGTGGGGACCGAGCTCGGTGGTCACGCCGACCACGGCGTTGAGATAGGCGCCCTGGCCATCCGGCCCGCCGACGGGGGCGGTCTCGAGCACGGGCGAGGTCCAGGCGATCTCGGTGCCCGGGTGGGAGGCGAGCGCATCGAGCGCCCCGCGCAGATGCGTCTCGCGGTCGCCGAGGTTGCTGCCGAGCGCGAGCACGGCGAGGACGGGGCGCGCGTCGCGCTCGATCGCGACGGCCACCCCGCCGACGGGCAGTCCGACCGGGGCGGCGGGCTTGTGCACGCGCACGCCGACGCGGCGCACCAGCGGGTGGCCGGTCTCCTCGAGGATCTTCGCGGCGATCCGCTCGGCGAGGGTCTCGACGAGGTCGTGGGGGGCGGCGCCGATCTCCTCGTGCACGGCCGTGACGACCTCGGCGTAGTTCACGGTGCGGGAGAGGACGTCGCTGCGGCCGGCCGCGGCGGTCGAGAGGTGCAGGACGACGTCGACCGCGAACTCCTGGCCGATCTCCTTCTCCGCGGCGAGGACGCCGTGATGGCCCCAGGCGCGGATGCCGGTGACCTCGATGCGGTCCAGGCGTCCGATCGACGCCGTCGCGGAGCCGTGATGCGCGCTGCCGTGGCCCGCTCCGTCGTGGTGCGCCCTGCCGTCGTGCGGGCTGCCGTCGTGCGGGTTCATCGGCGCCTGCTCCGGCGCAGCCGGTCCCCGACCCGCACCGCGGCGAGGTTGGAGGGGACCTCGTGGACGCGCACCGCCCAGGCGCCGTGCTCGGCGCTGTAGGCGCTGATCGCGGCGGTCGCCGCGTCGCGGTCCACGTCGAGGGCGCTGACGAAGCGCTTGCGCGAGGCGCCGATGAGGACGGGCAGGCCGTGGGAGGCGATCGCGTCCCAGTCCGCCAGCAGATCCCAGTTCTGCTCCCCCGTCTTGGAGAAGCCGAGGCCCGGATCGGCGACCAGGAAGCGGTCCTCGATCCCGGCCTCGCGCAGCGTGGTGAGGCGGTCGCCGAGCTCGGCGGTGCTGTCGTGAGCGACGTCCTCGTACCGGGCGAGGTCGTTCATGACGTCGCTGTGGCCGCGCCAGTGCATCGCGATGAACACCGGCGGGGTGCCCAGACGCGTGCGCAGCTCGGCGACCTGCGCCCCCATCCGCACGTCGGCCTGGCCGGCGGAGACGTCGTTGACGATGAGGGCCCCGGCCGCGATGCTCGCGGCGGCGACGGAGGCGCGCATGGTGTCCACGCTGAGCACGACGTCCTCGGCGGCGAGAGCCTCGACCACGGGGATCACCCGGCGCAGCTCCTCCTCCTCGGGGACGCGCGGGGCGCCGGGGCGGGTGGACTCCCCGCCGATGTCGATGATCGCGGCGCCCTCGGCGACCAGGCGGCGGCCGTGGGCGATCGCGTCGGGGGCGCTGTCGTGCTCCCCGCCGTCGGAGAAGGAGTCGGGGGTGACGTTCAGGACCCCCATGACGAGGGTGTCGTCCCCGCCGAGGCGGTCCGGCAGGCCCTCGGGGCGGCGCACGGGGATGGTCACGACCTCACCGTCCGTTGATCAGGGCCATGGCCTCGCTGCGGGTGCTCGAGCTGTCCCGGAGCATGCCGCGCACGGCGCTGGTGATGGTGCGGGCCCCGGCGGCGCGCACGCCGCGCATCGACATGCACATGTGCTCCGCCTCGATCACGACGATCGCGCCGGCCGCACCGAGCTCGTCCATCAGCGCATCGGCGATCTGGAAGGTGAGCCGCTCCTGCACCTGCGGCCGTCGGGCATAGACGTGGACCAGGCGGGCGAGCTTGCTCAGCCCCGTGACGGCACCGCCGCCCGGGATGTACCCCACATGCGCCATCCCGTGGAAGGGCAGCAGGTGGTGCTCGCACATCGAGTGGAAGGCGATGTCGCGCACGAGCACCAGCTCCTGGTGCTCGATGTCGAAGGTCGTCGACAGCGGCTCGTGCGCGTCCTGCTCCAGCCCCTCGAAGACCTCCGCGTACATCCGCGCCACCCGCGCGGGGGTGTCCAGGAGGCCGTCGCGGTCGGGATCCTCGCCGATCCCGGCGAGGAGCTCCCGCACCGCCGCCTCGACCCGGGGCCGGTCCACCGCCATCTCAGCGCTCCGTCTCGTCGCGGTCGCCGTAGCCGTAGCCCTGGCCGGGACCGGGCTGGCCGGAGCCGCCGGGGGCACCGCCGTGCGGGGCGCCGGGGATGCCGGGGCCGTCGCCGCCCGGATGGGGCAGCTCGGGGGCGCCGGGCTGCAGCGGCTCTCCCGCGTCGTGCTCCTCGGTGCCGGTGCCGGTGGTGGTCGAGCCGACCGACGGCGCCTCCAGGGAGGGCCGCTCCTCGCTGGAGACCCACACCTCGCGCGGCGGCAGCTTGGTGACGTCCGCGAAGATCGCGGCGAGCTCGTGCTCGTTCAGCGTCTCCTTCTCCAGCAGCTCCTCGACCAGGCGGTCCAGCACGTGACGGTTCTGCACGATCACGGACCAGGCCTCGTCCAGGGCGTTGTCCAGGAGCTTGCGCACCTCCTGGTCCACGATGCTCGCGGTCTCGCCGGAGAAGCGGGGGCCCTGCCCCTGCTGCATGCCCACGAACACCTCGTCCTGGTCGCCCGAGAGGGCGACCTGGCCGACGGCCGCGCTCATGCCCAGCTGCATGACCATGGTGCGGGCGATCTTGGTGGCGTTCTGGAGGTCGGAGCTGGGGCCGGTGGTGACGTCGTGGAAGATCGACTCCTCCACCGCGTAGCCGCCCATCGCGTAGGCGAGGCGGTCCAGCAGCTCGTTGCGGGACTGGTAGTTGCGGTCCTGGGTGGGGACCACCATCGTGTAGCCGCCGGCCTGACCGCGCGGCAGGATCGTCACCTTGGTGACCGGGGCGGAGTTGTTCATCGCCGCCGCGACCACGGCGTGACCGCCCTCGTGGTACGCGGTCATCTGACGCTCGCGCTCGGTCATCACCTTGGAGTAGCGCTGCGGGCCCATGGAGACGCGGTCGATCGCCTCGTCCAGGGCTCGGTTGTCGATGATCTGGTTGCCCGAGCGGGCGGTGAGCAGCGCCGCCTCGTTGAGCACGTTGGCGAGGTCCGCACCGGACATGCCGATGGTGCGCTTGGCGACGGCCTCGAGGTCCACGTCGTGGGCCAGCGGCTTGCCCTTGGCGTGCACGCCGAGGATGTGCAGGCGGCCCTTGAGGTCCGGGGCGGTCACCGCGATCTGGCGGTCGAAGCGGCCCGGGCGCAGCAGCGCCGGGTCGAGGATGTCCACACGGTTGGTCGCAGCGATGAGGATGACGTTCTGGTTCTCGTCGAACCCGTCCATCTCCACGAGCATCTGGTTCAGCGTCTGCTCGCGCTCGTCGTGGCCGCCGCCCATGCCGGCGCCGCGATGGCGGCCGACGGCGTCGATCTCGTCGATGAAGATGATCGCCGGGGAGTTCTCCTTCGCGGTGTTGAACAGGTCGCGCACGCGGCTCGCGCCGACGCCCACGAACATCTCCACGAAGTCCGAGCCGGAGATCGAGTAGAAGGGCACGTTCGCCTCGCCGGCGACGGCCTTGGCCAGCAGCGTCTTGCCGGTGCCGGGCGGGCCGTAGAGCAGCACGCCCTTGGGGATCTTCGCGCCGACGGCCTGGTAGCGGCCCGGGTCCACGAGGAACTGCTTGATCTCGTCGAGCTCCTCGACGGCCTCCTCGGCGCCGGCGACGTCGGCGAAGGTGACCTTCGGGGCCTCCTTGTTGAACAGCTTCGCCTTGGACTTGCCGAACTGCATCGCCCGGCCGCCGCCCTGGGCGTTCATGATGAGGAACCAGAACAGGCCGATGAAGATCAGCAGCGGCAGGAAGGACAGCAGCAGCGTGGACCACCACGAGCTGGTGGCGATCTCGTCGGTGTAGCCGCCGGAGGGGGCGGACTCCTCGACCGCGGAGACGATCGACTCGCCGCGCGCGTCGACGTAGGCGAAGCGCACCCGGGTGCCCTTGTTCTCCTCGCCGTCGGTGAAATCCTCGGTCAGGACCAGGTCGACGCGCTGCTGGTTGCCGCCGATGATCTTCGCCTGCTCGACGGTGTCGCCCTGCAGCAGCTCGAGGCCCTGCTCGGTGTCGATCTGCTGGTAGCCGTCACGGCCCAGCAGGGAGAACAGCGCCATGCCCAGCAGCAGCGCGACGACGATCCAGAGGGCGACGGAGGTGAAGGGGCGGCGCTTCCTGCCGCCCGAGCCGCGGCCCGTGCTCTTGGGGGAATCTGCCACCGGTTCAGTCCTCGTAGACCGAGCGTGCGAGGACGCCCACGTAGGGAAGGTTGCGGTAGTTCTCCGCATGGTCGAGCCCGTACCCGATGACGAACTCGTTGGGGATGTCGAAGCCGACGTACTTCACGTCGATCTCGACGCGCGCGGCCTCGGGCTTGCGCAGCAGCGTCGCGATCTCCACGGACTTCGGCCCGCGGGAGCGGAGGTTGGCCAACAGCCACTTCAGGGTCAGGCCCGAGTCGATGATGTCCTCGACGATCAGGACGTTGCGCCCGGTGATGTCGCCGGAGAGGTCCTTGAGGATCCGCACCACGCCCGAGGACTTCGTGCCCGAGCCGTAGGAGGAGACCGCCATCCAGTCCATCTCGACCTTGAGGTCGATGGAACGGGCGAGGTCCGCCATCACCATCACCGCCCCCTTGAGGACGCCCACCAGGATCGGGGGCTCCTCGGCGTAGTCCGCGGCGATCTGCGCGCCGATCTCGGCGAGCCGGTCACGGATCTGCTGTTCGTCTAGCAGCACGCGGTCGACATCGGGGTGGGGGTGCGTCTGGGGCACGCGGATCTCCTCCAGGTGATGTGGTGGGTGCGTCCGCCGCGGCTCACAGAGCGGGACGGCGCCACACCAACAGGCCGTCACGGCGAGCGACCTCGATCCTACCCGGAACGGGCACCGCTGCCTGACCGTGCCATGAGACGACCAGCGCATCCAGCGCGAGCACCTGCCTGCGCAGCAGCGATTTCGTGGATCCACCTGCGTCACCTGCATCGATTGCGCGTTGAGCGGAACGGGAGGCGTCACGCAGCACGCGGGTGCGCACGGGGGCGGGGACGGCGGCGAGGGCGTGGACGTCGAGGTGCAGCAGGTCTCCCTCCTCGGCGAGCTCCCCGGCGTCGCGGCGCAGGGCGGGCAGCAGCGCCCGTGCCTCCTCGTCGAGATGGTCCACATCAGGGCGGACCAGGTCGGCGCTGCGGGCGAGGTTCTCGTCGATCTGCTCCCCGAGGATCTCGCGCAGCAGCGGCAGGGCCCGGTGGCGCACCCGCGAGCGCAGCAGCTCGGGATCCGCGTTCATCGGGTCCTCCCACCACTCGAGGTCGTGGAGGGTGCAGATCTCCTCGGTGTCGGCGCGTCGCAGGGCGGTGGTCTCGTCGCGGCCGGTGCCGAGGAAGGGGCGCAGCAGGTGGCCGCGGCTGCGGCGGATCCCGGCGAGCGCCCGGGGCCCGGCACCGCGGGCGAGGGCCATCAGGACCTGCTCCGCCTGGTCGTCGAGGGTGTGGCCCAGCAGCACGGCGAGCGCACCGCGCTCCCGGGCGAGGTGCTCGAGGGCGTCGTGTCGGGCGGTGCGGGCGGCGTTCTCGAGACCTCCGGGCGCGGCGAGGTCGACGGACGGCGTGAGCACGTGCGCCTCGGCGCCCAGCCGCTCGGCCTGCGCGGCGGCGCGCGCGGCGACGGAGGCGGAGCCGTCCTGGAGCCCGTGGTCGACGATCGCGGCCTCGGTCACGAGCCCCATCCGCTCCCCCACCCAGCAGGTGGTCGCCAGCAGCGCGAGCGAGTCGGCGCCCCCGGAGACGCCGACCAGCAGGCGCGGGGCGAGGTGGCCGGAGCCGGTGTCGTCGGCGAGCTGCTCGAGCCGCTCGGCGAGGGCGGCGCGGACGGCGCGGCGGGCACGGGCGACCACGGGAGGAGGGCCGGCCATCAGTCGATCTGCACCATCTCGGCGGCGACGTCGTCGACCGCGGCGCGGGCGGTGTCCGCGTCGGCGCCGTCGAAGCCGTGGACCACGATCGAGTAGCCGACGGTGCGGCCGTCGGGGAGCACGGTCACGCCGGCGAGGGTCGCGGCGCCGCCGAGATAGCCGGTCTTGCCGCGCACCTGCCCGGCGGCGGCCTGGTCGTCGCCGTGGCCGAAGCGGTCCGCGAGCGTGCCCGAGAGCGCCGCGACGGGCACGTCGTAGAGGATCTGCTCGAGGGCGGGCACCTCGCCGGAGGCGACCTGGGCGAGCACCGCGGCGAGCAGCGCCGGCGGGACCCGGTTCTCCCTCGAGAGGCCGGAGCCGTCGCGGAGGTCGAGCCCGGCGAGGTCCTCCTCGGGCAGCCCCATCTCGGCGCCGAGCTCGCGGATCTCCGCCTCGACGGCGGCGGCGGCGCCGGCGGGGGTGGTCTCCTCGCCGCGGGAGAGCGCCACCAGGTGCGCGAGCAGCTCGGCGGTGGTGTTGTCGGAGATGAGCAGGGTGTGGCGCACGATCTCCGAGAGCGGCTCGGAGGAGATCTCCGCGGCGGGAGCGCCCTCCGGGGCGGCGGCCGCGGTGATCCCGCCGGCCACCTCGAGACCCTCCTCGCCGAGCAGCTCGGCGAAGCGCCGGGCCGCGTCGCCTGCTGGATCGGTGGACTTCGGGCCGTACTGCTCCCCGTCGAGCCATCCCTCCTCGAGCGCGAGGGAGGCGGTGGGCGTGACCCAGCCGCCCGCCGTGCCGTTGTCACCCCAGGCCGGGTTCGCCCCGCCCACGAGATACGAGTCGTCCAGGGCGAGGGAGACGGAAAAGGTCCCCTGCTCGGCCGCCAGCGCCGCCGTCTGCGCGGCGAGCTCGCGCAGATCCTCCTCGGTGAGGGTCATGTCACCCTCTCCCGCCAGGGTCACCACGCCGTCCTGGACGGTCGCGCGGGTGACCAGCACCTCATCCCCCGTGAACTGCCGCAGCACGGCCGCGGCGGTGAGCAGCTTGAGGGTCGAGGCGGGCACGAGGGCGCTGGACGAGTCCCGTTCGGCGAGCACCTGGCCGTCCTCGGCCCCGACGACGCTGAAGGCCAGGCCCCCGCCCACGACGGGCAGCTCCGCCTTCGCGGCCATGCGCTGCTGCAGGTCGGCGGGGTCGACCGACGAGGGCGAGGAGCCGACGGGGGCCACGGCCTCTGCCGGATCGACCCGCTCCCAGTCCTCCGCGACGGCGCGGGGGCCGGAGCCGGGGTCCTCCTCGGCGCTCCACACGGTGAGCACGCCGGGGAAGGCGTCCATCAGGTCGCCGAGGACGTAGAAGCTCACGGGCAGTGCCGCGCACATCACGACGGCGACGGTGCGCCACATGCGCTCGGATGCTCGAAGGGCCATGCCACCACGATATGGTGTCCCGGTCATCGGAAGCGGCCCCTGGGGCCGGAGCAATGAAGTGGCCCACGGGGCCGGAGCAATGGAGCGGCTGTCGTGGAATTCGACGTGACCATCGAGATCCCTCGCGGGAACCGGAACAAGTACGAGGTGGACCACCACAACGGGCGGATCCGCCTGGACCGGATGCTCTTCACCGCGACGCGCTATCCGGACGACTACGGCTTCATCGAGGGGACCCTCGGTGAGGACGGCGACCCGCTGGACTGCCTGGTCCTGCTCGAGGAGCCGACCTTCCCGGGCTGTCTGATCCGCTGCCGCGCGCTGGGCATGTTCCGCATGCGCGACGAGGCCGGCGGCGACGACAAGATCGTCGCGGTGCCCGTGGGCGATCGCCGTCAGGTGCGCCGCCAGGAGCTGACCGACGTCTCGGAGTTCCACCGTCTGGAGATCCAGCACTTCTTCGAGGTCTACAAGGATCTCGAGCCGGGCAAGAGCGTCGAGGGCGCGCACTGGGAGGGCCGCAGCGACGCGGAGGCGGAGATCCGCCGCTCCTACCAGCGTGCTGTCGGCACCGAGCACGCCAACGAGTTCACGCAGGAGGTCTGAGCGCGGTCCGTCCGCGCAGGACGCACGACGACGGGGCCGGTCCTGAGGGACCGGCCCCGTCGTCATGTGCGGGCGGGACTGCGGGCGCGACGCCCGGGCCTCCCGCTCAGCGCCGGGTGAGCTCGCCCTCCGGGCCCTGCGTCCCCTGGCCGAAGATCTCGAGCATCGCCTCGACCACGGAGCGTGCCACGACGCGGGCGCCGAGTCCGCCGAGGACCGCGCCGATCCCGAAGGGCACCAGGCGTGCGAGCCACAGACCGCCGGTGCGGGCCACGACCCGGCGCCGCACGTACTTGTTGACCTGCTTGGTGACGAAGCCGGGCAGGAGTCCCCCGCCGCCGAGGACCGAGTTCCAGCGCATGCCCTGCCGGCCGAGCGCCTTGCCGATGATCTCGGCGCCGCGCTCGCCGCCGAGCACGCCCAGCAGCACGAGGCGTCGGGTCTCGCGGTCGGTCATGTCGACGCCGTGGATGTCGGCGGCGGCGAGGGTGAGGAAGGCGCAGGACTCCGCGAAGGAGAGCCCCTCCCCCACGGTGAGGCCGATCGCGGCGGCGGTGCCGAGGCCCGGCAGCGCCGCGACGCCGCCGATGCCGGCGCCGGTCGCGGTGGTCAGCGCGGTGAAGCGCGAGGTGACCTTCTCCAGCAGCTGACGGTCCGTCGCCTCCGGGTGCTCGGCGCGCAGGTGCTCGACGTAGGTGCGGGCCAGCGGCGCCTGGACCTTGAGCGCGGCGTCGATCAGCGAGAGCCAGCGCTCGTCGAGCTGCTCGTCGAGGGAGCCCTCCTCGAGAGGGAGGTCGTCGGGTCGCGTCGCGGCGGCGCCGTGGTCGCGCGGGACGGGCTGCGGGGAGTTCGTGGCCACCTGGGCCTCCATTCGTCGGGGTCCTGAACAGGGCAACGGTATCGCGCACGGGGCCGCGCTCCTGGACGGCGGGTGCGCACGGCGGACGCCCGGTCCGCGGTCGGCTCCCCGCCCGACGGGGACATGGCGACGCCGCGGATGCCGCACAGCCCCGGCGCGGACCGGGCAGTGCGGACCGGGCGGCGCGGCGCCTCAGCGGCGCAGCACGACCTCGCCCTCGCCGAGCTCGGCGATGTCGCCCCTCAGACCCAGTCGGCGCACGGCCTCGCCGAGGTCGGCGTAGCGGTGGACGTAGCCGGCCTCCACGAAGGAGCGGGGCACCATCCGGTCATGGCAGAGGATCCCGCCCAGGTGGTCCGTCTCGTGCTGGAGGATCCGCGCGGTCCAGCCCACATGCTCCTCGTCGATCTCGCGCAGGGAGCCGCCGGGCAGCAGCTCCTGGGCGCGCAGGCGCACCCGGCGCGAGCGGGGCACGATCGACTGCCAGCCGTCGACCGAGAGGCAGCCCTCGAAGGCGAAGACGGTCTCGTCCCCGACCGGCTCGACGACGGGGTCCAGCAGGGCGCGCAGCGCGAGCGGGCGGCGCTCGAGCAGCTCGTCCTCGGGGTCCTCCCCCTCCTCGGCGGCGAAGGGGTCCTCGACCACGTAGAAGCTCAGCGGCAGACCGATCTGCGGGGCGGCGAGACCGACGCCGGGCGCGTCCCTCATCGTCACGGTCATGGCGTCCGCGAGCTCCGCCAGGAGCGCGGGCTCGAGGCGGTCGCGGGCGGCGACGGCGGTGTGGCGGAGGGCGGGATGCCCTGCCTGCACGATGCGCAGCGGGGCGCCCTCGCGGGGGCGTCGGTCCAGGATCTTCCGGGTCAGCTCAGCAGTGTCCACCGCCCCAGTATCCCGTGCCCGGCGCTGTGCACGGGAGCGCACCGGGCCGGGTCCTGCCGAGGAGCGGACGCGGCGGAGGGACGGTCCCGTCGAGGCGCGGCCGGGTAGGCGGCGCGCCGCCGGTGGCAGGGCGGACCGGAAGGGTGAGACGTGGGATACACTCTGCCGTGCCGGTGCGATGGAGCACCCCCGAGGAGCTCCACGAACCGGTGTCACAGTCACTTCACAACGGATCGTCCGGCACGTACCTGCCGGTGAAGGAGAACCACCATGGCAACAGTCACGTTCGACAACGCCTCCCGGATCTACCCGGGCCAGGAGCGCCCCGCGGTCGACAACCTCAACATCGAGATCGGCGACGGCGAGTTCCTCGTCCTCGTCGGCCCCTCGGGCTGCGGCAAGTCGACCTCCCTGCGCATGCTCGCCGGTCTCGAGGAGATCGACGCGGGCCGCATCCTCATCGGCGATCGTGACGTCACCGACGTCCCGCCGAAGGACCGCGACATCGCCATGGTGTTCCAGAACTACGCGCTGTACCCGCACATGACGGTCGCCGACAACATGGGCTTCGCTCTGAAGATCGCCGGCACCCCGAAGGCGGAGATCCGCAAGCGCGTCGAGGACGCCGCGGCGATCCTGGACCTCACCGAGTACCTCGACCGCAAGCCGAAGGCGCTCTCGGGCGGTCAGCGCCAGCGTGTGGCCATGGGCCGTGCGATCGTGCGCTCCCCGCAGGTGTTCCTGATGGACGAGCCGCTCTCGAACCTCGATGCGAAGCTGCGCGTCTCGACCCGCACCCAGATCGCCTCGCTGCAGCGTCGTCTCGGCGTCACCACCGTGTACGTCACGCACGACCAGACCGAGGCGATGACGATGGGCGACCGCGTGGCCGTCCTCGACCGCGGTGTGCTCCAGCAGATCGACTCCCCGCGCCGCATGTACGACCACCCGAACAACGTGTTCGTGGCCGGCTTCATCGGCTCCCCCGCCATGAACCTGCTCGAGGAGAAGCTCACCGACCAGGGCGTCCAGTTCGGCGGCGCCGTGCTGCCCGTGGACCGTGCGACCCTCTCGGACACCGACCAGTCCACCGTCACCGTGGGCGTGCGCCCCGAGGACCTCGAGCTCGTCGGCGACGAGCAGGGCATCGCGGTCGAGGTCGATGTGGTCGAGGAGCTCGGCGCGGACGCGTTCATCTACGGTCGCCGCGCCGGCAGCGACGAGACCGCCAAGCCGTTCATCGCGCGCGTCGACGGCCGCCGTCCCCCGGCCAAGGGCGAGACCGTCTACTTCCGTCCCAAGGAGGGCCACCTGCACCTCTTCGACGCGAAGTCGGGCAAGCGCCTCGGCGACTGAGCACCCCCGCTCCGCACGACGGGCGTCCGGCTCCGGCCGGGCGCCCGTCGTTCGTCCCGGGCGGCTCCGTCATCCGTCCACGGCGGGCTCGTCGTCCGTCCCCGGCGGGCTCGGCGCCGCCGCCCCCGTCGGCCCCAGGACGGTTCCCGGCGACCTCGGGGCCGCGACGACACGAAGTCCCGAGCCGTGATCTTCCCGTCGGTCCGACGTGATTTGTGGAAGCGTAGGGGCCTGGCCCTCGCGCTCGGGAGAGAATGGACCCATGGCACCCCTGGAGATCACCGCGTCCCGTGCAGACCCTGCACTGCTGGATCTGCCCTGGGAGACGCCGCTGGAGCAGTGGCCCGACGAGATCCTGGCCGCGCTCCCCCGCGGCATCTCCCGCCATGTGGTCCGCTTCGTGCGGGTCTCGGGGCGGGTGCTCGCGCTCAAGGAGATCAACCACCACCTCGCCCAGCGCGAGTACGACACGCTCAAGGTGCTCGGCCGGATCGGCATCCCCTCGGTCGAGCCCTTCGCCGTGGTCTCCGGTCGCACGGGCCGCTCCGGCGAGGCGCTGGACGCCGTGCTGATCACCCGTCATCTGCAGTTCTCCCTCCCCTATCGGGCCGTGTTCAGTCAGGTCTCGCGCCAGGACACCGCCCAGCGCCTGCTCGACGCGCTCGCCGTGCTGCTGGTGCGGCTGCATCTGGAGGGCTTCTACTGGGGCGATGTGTCGCTGTCGAACACGCTGTTCCGCCGTGACGCGGGGGCCTTCGCCGCCTACATCGTCGACGTCGAGACCGGTTCCCTGTACGAGACGCTCACGGCCGGGCAGCGCCATTACGATCTCGACCTCGCCCGCACCAACATCATCGGCGAGCTGATGGACCTGCAGGCCGGCGACATGATCGACCCCGAGGTCGACCCTGTCGAGATCGGCGACGACCTCGTGGCTCGCTACGAGGAGCTGTGGGAGGCGCTGACCTCCTCGGAGCGCTTCTCCGCCGACGAGCGCTGGCGGGTCTCCGCCCGGATCGAGCGGCTGAACAAGCTCGGCTTCGACGTGGGCGAGCTCGAGATCACCACCGACCTCGACGGCACCACCCTCTCGATCCGCCCCAAGGTCGTCGACGCCGGTCACCACTCGAGGCGCCTGCTGCGCCTGACCGGCATCGACGCCCAGGAGAACCAGGCACGTCGACTCCTGAACGACCTCGACCAGTTCCGCGCGGACACGGAGCAGCAGGCCGAGGAGGAGGAGTTCGTCGCCCACGAGTGGCTCAAGGATCAGTACGAGCCCGTGGTCCGGGCGATCCCCCGGTCGATGCGCTCGAAGCTCGAGCCGCCGGAGTTCTTCCACGAGGTGCTCGAGCACAAGTGGTTCCTCTCCGAGCAGGCCGGCGTCGACGTGAGCCTCGACGACACCGTGCGGCACTACATCCTCAACGAGCTCATCCACCGGCCCGACGAGAAGTCGCTGGTGACCACCGAGACCTCGGCCCTGCCGATCGTCGAGGCCTGAGCGGGTCGGGAGGAGACCGAGACGAGACGTGGCTGCGTCGCAGCGGCGCCGGCATCCCCGGCTCGACAACCTGTCCCTGCGCGATCAGCTGGGCGTGGACCGGCTGGCGCGTCGGCTCGTGCAGATGATGATCGGGCTGACCGGCTTCGGGCTGTCGCTGGCGATGCTGCTGCGCTCGGGGCTGGGCGGCGCGCCCTGGGACGTCTTCCACGCGGCGCTCGCCGAGCGGCTCGGCGCGACCGTGGGGTCGATGAGCATTGCGGTGAGCTTCGTGCTGCTCCTGCTGTGGATCCCGCTGCGCGAGCGGCTCGGGATCGGTACGGTCGCGAACGCGATCTGGGTGGGGGTCAGCATCGACCTCGGGATGCTGGTCCTGCCGGAGGCGAGCTCGCTGCCCGTCGCGATCGCCCTCATGCTGCTCGGCGTGGTGGTCAACGGGATCAGCGGCGCCGTCTACATCGGCGCGCAGCTCGGTGCGGGCGCCCGCGACGGGCTGATGACGGCGCTCAGCCGGGTGCTCTCCCGGCCTGTCGGGCCGGTGCGGATCGTGCTCGAGGTGATCGTGCTGGTGACCGGATGGCTGCTGGGTGGACCGCTCGGGCTCGGCACCGTCGTCTACGCGATCGCGCTCGGCCCCGTCATCCAGCTGGCGCTGCCCCACGTGCTGATCCCGGTCCGCTCGGTGCGGGGCAGGGAGCCCGGCGCCGCACACTGAGGCCGGGGGTCTCGGGCCCGGCCCGGGCCATCGCGGCAGGCCGGTCCGGGAGGGCCAGGCCGGGCCGGGAGGGTCAGGCCAGTCCGTGCTGGTCCCGGACCCCGGAGATCTCGT
Source organism: Brachybacterium atlanticum (assembly GCF_025669985.1). Taxonomy (NCBI): domain Bacteria; kingdom Bacillati; phylum Actinomycetota; class Actinomycetes; order Micrococcales; family Dermabacteraceae; genus Brachybacterium; species Brachybacterium atlanticum. Next base: position 57,011 of record NZ_JAKJJW010000018.1, read on the forward strand.
AGAGCGCGATCGCGGCGGCAACCGAGGCGTTCAGCGACTCGGAGCGCCCCGCCATCGGGATCGAGACCACCTGGTCGCTGGTCTCCCGCGCGAGGCGGGAGAGGCCCTTGCCCTCGGCGCCGACGACGAGCACGGCCGGCTGGGTGCCGAGCTCGAGCTCGCGCGAGGTGACGTCGCCGTCCGCGTCGAGGCCGAGCACGAACACGTCCTGCTCCTTGAGCGCGGCGAGGGTGCGGTTGAGGTTCGTGACCTGGGCGACGCGGACACGGCCGGCGGCCCCCGCGGCGACCTTCCACACGCTCGCGGTCATCGACACGCTGCGCCGCTCCGGCAGGATCACGCCGTGCGCGCCGAAGGCGTCGGCCGAGCGGAGGATCGCGCCGAGGTTGCGGGGGTCGGTGATGCCGTCGAGCGCGACCAGCAGCGGCGGCTCGAAGCGGTCCGCGGCGATCTCGAGCAGCTCATCGACCTCGGCGTACTCGTAGGGCGGGATCGTCAGCGCCACACCCTGGTGCACCGAGTGATCGGTCATGCGGTCGAGGTCGGTGCGGGTCGCGTCGACGACCGGCAGCGCCCGCGCCGCGGCCAGGCGCATGATCTCCCGCACCCGCTCGTCGGCGTCGATCCGCACCATGAGCGTCAGCTGGGTGGCGGGGATCTCCTCCCGCAGCGCCTCCAGCACCGCATTGCGCCCGGCGACCTGGTCGCTGCCGGGCACCTTGCCCTTGGCCTTGGGCCCGCCGCGTCGTCCCGCGGCGCCGGATCCCGAGCCGCCGGAGTACTTCTTGTGGTTCGGGCGCTCCTCGGCCTTCGGGGTCGGACCCTTGCCCTCCAGCCCCCGTCGGCGCACGCCGCCGGAGCCGACGGTCGCGCCCTTCTTGCCCTTGCGCACCGCGCCGCGGCGCGAGCTGTTGCCTGCCATGGATCGTCTCCTCAGTCCTGCTCAGTCTCGGGTCTCGAGGGTCCAGCGGGCGCCGCCCTGGCCGTCCTCGATGCGGATCCCGGCGGCGGTCAGCGCATCACGCAGCGCGTCGGCCCGGGCCCAGTCCTTCTCGGCGCGCGCCGACTCGCGGGCGGTGAGCTGCGCGGAGATCAGCGCGTCGAGCGCCGCGTGCTCCACCCCGGAGGCGCCTGCCTCCCCGCCCCACTGCTCCCCCAGCGGGTCCAGCCCCAGCACGTCGAGCATGGCCCGCAGATGGCCGAGGCCCTCGGCGACCTGGGCGCCGTCCGCTCCGCCGCGCGCGGCCAGGAGCGTGTTCAGCGCCGCCTGCTCGCGGTGGATCACCGCGAGCGCCTCGGGGACGGAGAGGTCGTCGTCCATCGCCGCGACGAACTCCTGCGGCAGCTCCACGACGCGCAGGTCGGCGTCGGCCGCGGCGATAGGGGCCCCTTCGAGCTGCTCGGCGGCGCGGCGCGCGGTCGCGGAGAACCGCTCCCACACCGTCTCCGCCTCCCGCATCGCGGTGGTGTTGTACTCGATCGTCGCGCGGTAGTGGCCGCCGACGAGGGCGAGGCGCACCGCCGCGGCGGGGTGCTCGCCGAGCGCATCGGCGGCGGTGACGAAGTTGTCCAGGCTCTTGCCCATCTTCAGCCCGTCGACCGTGACCATGCCGGAGTGCATCCAGCGCTGGGCGAAGCCGTAGCCGGCGGCGTGGGACTGCGCCTGCTCGTTCTCGTGGTGCGGGAAGCGCAGGTCGAGCCCACCGGCGTGGATGTCGAAGGTCTCGCCGAGGTACTTGCGGCTCATGGCGGAGCACTCGAGGTGCCAGCCCGGGCGGCCGCGGCCGAAGGGCGTGTTCCAGGAGGCGGTCTCCGGCTCGGTCGCCTTCGCCGCCTTCCACAGGGCGAAGTCGCGGCGGTCGCGCTTGCCGGGCTCCATCTCCTCGCCGGCGTCCTGCATGTCCTCGAGGGACTGGCGGGTCAGCGCGCCGTAGGTGGGCAGGGAGGCGACGTCGAAGTAGACCGAGCCGGCGCCGTCGGCGTAGGCGTGGCCCCGCTCGATCAGGCGCTGCATGAGCTCGATCATCTCGGGCACGTGCCCGGTGGCGCGCGGCTCGTAGGTGGGGCGGCGGTTCCCGATACGGTCCAGCACGTCCTGGAACTCGCGCTCGAAGCGCAGCGACCAGGCGAACCACTCGGCGCCCGCCTCGGCGGACTTCACGAGGATCTTGTCGTCGATGTCGGTGACGTTGCGGATGTGCGCAACCTCGTAGCCGCTGCGCTCGAGCCAGCGCACCAGCACGTCGAAGGAGAGGAAGGTGCGCAGGTGCCCGAGGTGGGGCGCGCCCTGCGTGGTGGGACCGCAGACGTACAGCGACACCGCCCCCTCGCGCACCGGGGTGAACGGTGCAGTGGTGCGGGTGGCGGTGTCGTGCAGGTGGAGAGTCACGTCCCCAGGGTACTGCCTGGTGGGGCCGTCTCCGCTCAGCCGGTTCGACCGGCGCGCGGCCTGGCCGATCGGTCCCCGGGCGGTCACTCGGTGCGGGCGCTGACCTGCTTGCCGTAGAGCTCCTCGAAGGTGTCGTCGTAGGAGACGGCGTTGCTGCGGCGCTTGCCCTGGACGGCCTGGACCGCGGACTGGGCGGTCTCGATCGTGGTCTCGGGGGCCTTCAGCTTCTTGGAGACCAGGAAGGCGACGAGCCCGGCGATCGCACCGAGGAGGACGAACACCCCGGCGACGATGAGGAACGAGCCCCAGGCCGGCAGCCCGAGCGCCTGCAGGCCGGTCGCGGCCGCGAACAGCAGCATGACCCAGGCCGACAGGAGGAGGAACAGCAGCACGGCGGCCATCGCGGCGATGATGCCGACCTTGATGCCGAGGGCCGTGATCTCCTTCTTGGCGATGTCGATCTCGTGATGGACGACGCCCAGGAGCTCATCGCGGATGGACTGGACGAGCTCGCCGATGGACCGCTGGGTGGGCGGCGTGCTCGGGTCGTTCGTGGTGTTGATCATGATCGGAGCCTATCGCAGGGTGCGGGCGTTTCTGTGTCGGATCGAGCCGGATCGAGGGAGCGGGCCGAGGGCTCAGTCCACCGAGATCCGCTTGCGGCGGGTGGTCTCGGGGCGGGGGCCGGCGGCGGTGGTGCGGCGCGCCACCAGGGAGGGAGCGACCGCGACGTCCCGGAAGGGTCCCTCGTGGCCGGAGACGCGGTCCACCAGCATCTGGGCCGCCAGGGCGCCGAGCCGCTCCGAGTTCGGGTCCACGCTGGTCAGCTCCGCGACGCCGGAGGAGGCGAGCGAGGTATTGCCGTAGCCGGCGACCGCGAAGGCCTCCGGCACGTCGTAGCCGGCCTCGCGGGCCGCGGAGAGCACGCCGACGGCGGTGACGTCGTTGGAGCAGGTCACCGCCGTGGGGACCTGGCTGCCGCGCAGCAGCATCGACCCGGCGGTCTGGCCGACCTGCTCGGTGAAGTCGCCCGGCTCGACCCGGGCGGAGTCCTCCAGCCCGTGGCGCGCCATCGCGGCGCGGAAGGCGTCGGCGCGCTCGCGCGCGACGGCCGCGCCGACCCCGCCGACGTGAGCGATCTCGCGGTGGCCGAGGCTCACCAGGTGGTCGACCAGGAGGCCCTGCCCGACCTCGTCGTCGATGCGGACCGTGTCGATCCGGCCGACGAGCTCCTTCGAGCAGCCGATCCCGACCAGGGGGCGGTTCCCGGTGACCTCGAGGACCTCGTCCATGTCGGCGAGGTCGGAGACCATCAGGAAGCCGTCCACGCCGAGGTGGACGAGGTTCTCGATCGCGTCGATGTCCACGGCGACCGGGTACTCCGGCAGACGCCGACGGGTCGGCACGACGACGGCGGTGCGGCCGGTCGCGGCGAGCTCGATGCGAATCGAGCGGACGAGGTCGGAGATCCAGGTGTTGCGCATGGTGTTCACGAGCACGGCGACGACGCCGCGGTGCTCCGTCTCCTCGCTGAGCTCCTCGAGCGGGAAGTTGAGGCGCTCGGCGGCCTCGCGCACGCGCTCCACCATCCGGGGCTTGATCTCGTCGGCGCCGCGCAGGGCGCGCAGCGCGACCGCGCTGGAGATCCCCAGCGAGTTCGCGACGTCGCGGAGGGTGCCGCGGGGCGCGCCGTCGGCATCGATCTCGGCGGCGGTCGACTCCACGTCCTCGACCATCTGGCCGGTCGAGCCGTCGTCGGCCTGGGCGGCGGCCGCGTCGTTGTGGGGGTCCAGGGAGCTGTCGGAGGAGGTGGCGTCACTGCTCATGGCCTCCATTGAACCGCATCGGCTGCGGCCGCGGCGGCAGATCCGCGGGTGCGGTCGGTGCGGGATGGCTCACCCGGCGCCGACTACGCGGGGGATATCCCCCGCGCATGCCGACGGCGGACCCGGTGGGACCGGTCGCGAGGGCCCCTCTAGGGTCGAGCCATGGACGAGACGAGCGAGAGGACCGGGGCGCCCGCCCGGTCCCGGATCTCCCCCGCCGCGCTGGCCTCGGTGGTCGTCGGCGGGGTGCTGAGCCTCACCTGGTGCGTGGCGAGCATCGTCATGCTCGTGACGGGGCTGAGCGCCCTGCCCGCGCTGGGCAGCGGGCTGCTGCTGCTGGTCCCCTGGCTGCTGCTGATGCAGGTCGCGGTGCGCATCGAGCGGCGCCGCGCGGTCGCGGTGCACGGCATCGGGGTGAACATCCCCGCTCGGCGCCGCTCGCTGCGTCGCGGTGCGGCCGGCTGGCTCCAGGACCGCTGGTTCGAGCTCGGCACCGGCGGGTTCTGGCGCGGGGTCCTCCACCACCACCTCGCGATGATCGTGGCCGGGGCGTTCCTGCTCGTCTCCCTCGCGATGCTGTGGCTGGGCTGGTCAGGCTGGGAGCTCGCGCTGCTGCACGGCCCCGTCCGGATCTCGAGCCTGGAGCTGTCCCGCTGGGCCCTCGCCGTGCTCGGCACCGCGGCCCTGGCGCTCTGCGCGGTGTTGCTCGCCCTCGGCGCGCTCGCCGACCGCGGTCTCGCCCGCGGACTGATCTCCGGCTCCGAGGAGGAGCTGCGCGAGCAGGTGGCGGACCTCGCAGAACGGCGTCAGGGCGCGGTCGACGCCGCCGCCCAGGAGCGGCTGCGCATCGAGCGGGATCTCCACGACGGGGTGCAGCCGCGCCTGGTGAACCTCGCCATGACCCTGGGCCTCGCCCGCACCGCGATCCGCACCGACCCGGACCGGGCCGAGCGGCTCGTCGGCGAGGCGCATGCGGAGGCGAAGGCCGTGATGACCGACCTGCGCCAGCTCGCCCGCGGGATCCACCCGGCGGTGCTCACCGACCGGGGCCTGGATGCGGCGCTCTCCGCCCTCGCCGCCCGCTCCCGCATCCCCGTCGACCTCGACGTCTCCCTGCTGGGGCCGGCGCACGCCGGGCTGGACCGGGAGCGGGAGGGCGTGGCCTACTTCGTGGTCGCCGAGGCGCTGACCAACATCGCCAAGCACGCGGAGGCCGAGCAGGTCTCCGTGAGCGTGCGCCAGGACCCGCACGCGCTGCGGGTGCGGATCGAGGACGACGGGCGCGGCGGGGCGCGGGTGCGCCGCGACGGGCTCTCCACCGGCCTCGCCGGGCTCACCGACCGGGTCCGCGCGACCGGCGGCGTGCTCGGGATCAGCAGCCCCGCCGGCGGCGGCACCGTGCTCGAGGCCGTCCTGCCCACCGGCGCGCCGGCCTCCGGCGCCGCTCCCCTGCGACCGGCCCCGTCCGCCGACCTGACCGCCGTCCCCTTCCCGCGCCCGGCCGACGGGACCGGGCCCCGAGACCAGACCCTGGAGGTCCCCCGATGAGGATCGTGATCGCCGACGACGCCGTGCTGCTGCGCGCCGGGCTCGAGAGGCTCCTGACCGACGCCGGCCACGAGGTGGTCGCCGCGGTGGGCGATGCGGCGGCCCTGCTCGCCGCCGTCTCCCACCACCGACCCGACCTCGCGGTGATCGACGTGCGGATGCCGCCGACGTTCACCGACGAGGGCGTGCGGGCCGCGGTGCTGATCCGGCAGCAGGATCCCGAGGTGGCGCTGCTGGTGCTCTCCCAGTACGTCGAGGAGCGCTACGCCTCCGATCTCATCGCCGACTCCTCGCACGGCCTCGGCTACGTGCTCAAGGACCGGGTCGCGGACGTCGAGGAGTTCCTCGGCGTGGTCACCGACGTCGGCGAGGGCGGGACCTGGCTGGATCCTGAGGTGGTCCAGCAGATCTTCGTCCGCTCCCGGCGACGCCGCACCCTCGAGGCGCTCACCCCGCGGGAGCGCGAGGTGCTCTCCCTGATGGCGCAGGGACGCTCGAACCAGGCAATCGCCGATGCGCTGTTCGTCTCCGCCGGAAGCGTCGAGAAGCACATCTCCTCCCTGCTCACGAAGCTGGACCTGCCGCCCGTGGACGGCGAGAACCGACGGGTCATGGCGGTGCTGCGCTATCTGGAGTCGGAGGACCGGACGTGAGCACCGTGGACCGCGGGCCCGCCGCGCGCGGCGATGCCGCGTCGGACGGCGGCGCGCTGCGGGAGGTGGACGCCGCCGTGGTGGGCGACGGCGCCCCGGGGGCGGGGCGCGCCATGCCCTCGGAGCGTCGGTACGACCCGCCGCGCCGGCTCACGCCCTCCCGCGAGCGCGACCGCCCCTTCCGGCGGGGCGTGGCCCTCGCCGGCGGCGCCGTGATGCTGGTGGTGATCCTGTTCCTGGCCGCCTCGACAGCCTTCACCTGGTGGAACGGCCGTGCCTACCAGGACGTCCCCGCGACCGCGGGGCTCGGGACCCCCTCCTCGCTGCAGCTGACCAGCACCCTCGGCGATGTGCGCGTGCAGCCCTCCGAGGAGGTCGACGAGGTGACGCTCTCGCTCGTCACCCCGGGCACCACGGTCCCGTCGCCGGCCGGGGAGCAGGTCCGCGCCCGTCTCGAGCGCGGCGGCACGGGCTCCGCCGTGGCCATCGCCGTGAGCCAGCCCGAGAGCTACTCCACCTGGCCCGGCCTCGACGCCACGCGCGACGTGCTCGTGCTGGTCCCGGTCGGGCACGAGCTGGACCTCGACCTCCGCACCGATGTGGGGGACGTGGTCGCCGAGGGCGACTTCGGCTCCCTCGCGGTGCGCTCCGACGTGGGCGACGTGCACCTGGGCACGACGAGCATCGCGGAGGGCGTCACCGTCTCGACCGAGGTCGGGGCGATCGAGGCCGACCTCGCCGGCCCCGGTCCCACGGCCGTGGACCTCTCCTCGACCCTCGGGGACATCTCCCTGCAGCTCCCCGCGGAGGCGAGCGGAGCGGTCGGGGCGGTGACCGAGCTCGGCGACGTGAGGATCGCGGTCGGGGGCACCTCGACGTGGCAGGTCGAGACGCGCAGCTCGCTGGGCGAGGTCACCGTGGACCCCGCGCTCCGCGGCTCCGAGGCGGAGTCCGCGGGCACGCTGACCGCCGTCACCGAGACCGGGGACGTCACGCTCACGCGCTGAACGTCCCCGGGCCCGGCGTCCCTCAGGACTTCCCGGACATCCCCTGCTGGATCAGGTCCATCACCGAGGCGTCGGCGAGGGTCTGGGTGTCCCCCACCTGACGGTTCTCGGCGACGTCGCGCAGCAGGCGGCGCATGATCTTGCCCGAGCGGGTCTTGGGCAGCTCGGTGACCACCAGCACCCGCTTCGGCTTCGCGATCGGGCCGATCTCCTTGCCCACATGGGCCCGCAGCAGCTCGGGGACCTTCTCCTCGCCGCCGGCGGCCGCGATCTCCTCCGCGCTCCCGCCGCGCAGGATCACGAAGGCGACGGGAGCCTGCCCGGTGGTCTCGTCGTTCGCGCCGACGACCGCGGCCTCGGCGACCCAGTCGTGGCCGACCAGCGCGGACTCGATCTCCATGGTCGAGAGGCGGTGGCCGGAGACGTTCATGACGTCGTCCACGCGGCCCAGCAGCCAGATGTCGCCGTCCTCGTCGCGCTTGGCGCCGTCGCCGGCGAAGTAGAGGCCCTCGAAACGGGACCAGTAGGTCTCCTTGAAGCGCTCCGGGTCGCCCCAGATGCCGCGGAGCATGCCGGGCCAGGGCTTGTCGAGCACGAGATAGCCGCCCTCGCCGTTCGCGACCGACGTCCCGCTCTCGTCCACGACGTCCGCGCCGATCCCGGGCAGCGGCACCTGCGCGGAGCCGGGCTTGGTGGCGGTGATGCCGGGCAGCGGCGAGATCATGATGCCGCCGGTCTCGGTCTGCCACCAGGTGTCCACGATCGGGCAGCGGTCCCCGCCGATGACGCGGCGGTACCACATCCATGCCTCGGGATTGATCGCCTCGCCGACGCTGCCGAGCAGGCGCAGGGAGGAGAGGTCGTGCTTCGCGGGGATGTCCTCGCCCCACTTCATGGCGGTGCGGATCGCGGTGGGCGAGGAGTAGAACAGGGTGACCCCGTGCTTCTCGACGATCTCCCACCAGCGGCCCTGGTGCGGGGTGTCCGGAGTGCCCTCGTAGATCACCTGCGTGGCGCGGTTGGCCATCGGGCCGTAGACGACGTAGGTGTGCCCGGTGATCCAGCCGACGTCGGCGGTGCACCAGTACACGTCGGACCTCGGCTTGAGGTCGAAGACGTTGCGGTGGGTGTACGCGGCCTGGGTGAGATACCCGCCGGTGGTGTGGACGATGCCCTTGGGCTTCCCGGTGGTGCCGGAGGTGTAGAGGATGAACAGCGGGTGCTCGGCCTCCACCGCCACCGGCGCGTGCTCGGTCGAGGCGGTCTCCCTCGCCTCGTGCCACCACACGTCACGGCCCTCGGTCCACTCCACGTCCCCGCCGGTGCGACGCACGACGAGGACCTTCTCGACGGAGTCCGCGCCGCCGGCGAGCGCCTCGTCGACCGCTGGCTTGAGCGGGAGCTGCTTGCCGCGACGGTTCTGTCCGTCGGCGGTGATCACCACGCGCGCCTCGGCGTCCTCGATCCGGGAGCGCAGCGCGTCGGCGCTGAAGCCGCCGAAGACGACCGAGTGGGGCGCGCCGAGGCGGGCGCAGGCGAGCATCGCGAAGACGGCCTCGGGGATCATCGGCAGGTAGATCGCGACGCGGTCGCCGGTCCTCACGCCGAGGTCCACGAGCACGTTCGCCATGCGGGAGATCTCGTCCTTGACGTCCGCATAGGTGAACGTGGCGTCGGAGCCGTCCTCGTACTCGGCCAGCAGCGCGACCTGGTCTCCGTGGCCGGACTCGACGTGGCGGTCCACGCAGTTGTAGGCGACGTTGAGGGTGCCGTCGGCGAACCAGCGCGCGAAGGGCGGGTTCGACCAGTCCAGCGTCTCGGTGAAGGGCGTCTCCCAGCTCAGCAGGCTCGCGCGCGAGCGCCAGAACGCGAGGCGGTCCCGCTCGGCCTCCTCGTAGAGCGAGGGGCGGGCGACCGCGTCCTGCACGAACTCGGTGGGCGGGGAGAAGGTGCGGGTCTCCTGGGAGAGGTTCTCGATCCCGGTGACGGCCTCGTCAGTCATGAACACTCCTGCTTCACGGGCCCCGGGGCGACCGGGGCGGATGGACGCGAACACCGTATCGCAGGAGATGCACGTCACGCTCGCGATGGTCATGGGCGGACCGACGCCCTCCGGGCCGGGCCGACTACCGTGGGGGACCATGGCCCCCGACCCCGCCGTCACCCCCACCCTGCTCGCCCCGGCGCAGCTGCGCCGCCTCGAGATGCGCAACCGCATCTGGCTCGCCCCGATGTGCCAGTACATGGTCGAGGAGCGGGACGGGGTGCCCACCGACTGGCACCTGGTGCACCTCGGCGCGCGGGCCGCGGGCGGCTTCGGGATGATCGTCACGGAGGCGACGGCGATCTCCCCCGAGGGACGCATCAGCCCCCAGGACACAGGGCTGTGGAACCGCGAGCAGACCGACGCGTGGCGGCGGATCACCTCCTTCTGCCAGGGCCAGGGCGCCCGCATCGCCGTGCAGCTCGCCCATGCCGGCCGCAAGGCCTCCACCTGGCCGGCCCTGCCCCGCTACCGCGCGCGGCGCGGCACGGTGCCGGAGTTCGCCGCGGGCTGGCGCACCGTCGGCCCCACCCCGGAGCCCTTCCCGGGGCTGGACGCGCCCGATGCGCTGGAAAAGGAGGAGATCGCCGGGGTGGTCGCCGACTTCGTCGCCGCGACCGGCCGGGCCGAGGAGGCGGGCTTCGACGCGGTCGAGCTGCACTTCGCCCACGGCTATCTCGTCCACGAGTTCCTCTCGCCGCTGGTGAACACGCGCACCGACGAGTACGGGGGCGACGGGCCGGGACGGCGTCGCCTGGCCCGGGAGATCGCCGCGGCGGTGCGCGAGGCCTGGCCGGCCGATCGCCCACTGATCGTGCGCATCAGCGCAACCGACTGGATCGACGGGGGCTGGGACATCACCCAGTCCGTCGAGCTCGCCCGCGAGCTCGAGGAGGCCGGCGTCGACGCCCTGCACGTCTCCACCGGCGGTGCCGTCATCGCGGACATCGCGGTAGGCCCCGAGTACCAGGTCGGCTTCGCCCGGACGCTGCGCGATGCCGTCTCGATGCCGGTCGCGGCCGTCGGCCTGATCACCGATCCGCACGGCGCCCAGGAGGTGCTCGAGCGCGGGGACGCCGACTTCGTGGCCGTGGGCCGGGCGGCCCTGCGCGAGCCGGGCTGGCCCCAGCGCGCCGCGCACGAGCTGGGGGTGCGCGATCCCGCGCTCTACCCCGGCGCCTACCACCGCGGCTCCTGGTGAGCGGCACGGCAGGTCGACGATGATCCTGGTGACCGGGGCGAGCGGCGGCGTCGGCACAGCGCTGTGCCTGGAGCTGGCCGCACGCGGCGAGGACCTCGCGCTCACGGCCCGGCATCGGGGCAGGCTCGAGGCGCTGGCCGAGCGGGTGCGCGCGGCGGGCGGCACCGCCACGGTCCACCCCTGCGATCTGCGGGACCAGGAGGCGGTCGCGGAGCTCGCCGCAGAGGTGCTCGCGCTGCACGGGGCGCCGTCCGCGGTCGTCTCCCTCGCGGGCCACTCGCTGCGCCGCTCCCTCGCCGACACGATCGGGCGCCCGCACGACCTCGTGCGTCTCACGGGTACGAACATGCTCGGCCCGGCCGCGCTGCTGCTCGCCCTGCTCGCGCCGATGAGTCGCGCCGGCGGTGGACGGCTCCTCGTGGCCACCAGCGCCTCCGCCCGGATCCCGACCCCGGGCTGGGCCGCCTACGGCGCCTCGAAGGCGGGGCTGGACGCCTGGCTGCGGGCGATCCGGCCCGAGGCGGAGCAGGCCGGGGTGCGGATCACCGTGGTCGAGCTGCCGCTGGTGGCGACCGCGATGGCCGCCCCGACCTACGGCGACCGGCCCCGGGGAGCGCTCACGCCCGAGCAGGCCGCCGCCCGGGTGCTGCGGGGGCTGGACCGTGCCCCGGCGCTGGTCTCCCCGCCCTGGGCACGGCTCGCCGCGGTGCTCTCGCAGGCCGCACCCGCCCTCGCGGCCCGTGGTGCGGGCGCCGGGGCGGAGGTCGCACGGAGGCTCGCCGCCCGCACCTCCGCTCCGTGCGCCCGCGAGGGGCAGGGCCGGGGGCCCGGCGGGCAGGGCCGCGTCGAGCAGGAGCGACGGCGATGAGGCGCCGGACGCCGGCC
>NZ_JAKJJW010000019.1:0-65828 GCF_025669985.1 Brachybacterium atlanticum
GCCGCCGCCTCGGCCGGCGCCGCCGCCTCGCCCGGGCCGGCCGCCTCGGCCGGTCGCGCCGCCCCAGTGGGGCACGCCGCGATGCGCTCGGCGAACCTGAGCCTGCTGCTGCGCCACCTCCACTCCCACGGCGGCCGCTCCCGCGCCACCCTCGCCCAGGAGACCGGGCTGTCCAAGGCCTCGGTCACCTCGCTGATCGGCGACCTCGCCGAGCGCGGACTGGTCCAGGAAGGGCAGGTCGAGCGACGCGGCACCGTGGGACGACCCGGCACCGAGGTGCGCATCGACCCCGGCCACGTCGCCGGCATCGGCCTCGAGCTCAACGTCGACCATCTCGCGGTGAGCCTGCAGGACCTCGGCGGCCAGGTGCGCTTCCGCTCCTCCGTGCCGATGCCCGTGGTGGACGGCCAGGACGGCCGCTCCCACCCGGTCGCCCCCGTCCTGGACCTCGTCGCGCAGCAGCTGCGCGAGACGCTCGAGGCCGCCGCCGGGCAGGGCCTCTGGGTCGCCGGGGCCACCATCTCCCCGCCCGGTCCCGTGGACTACGCGGGCGCGACCGTCCGCTTCGCCTCGAACCTCGGCTGGTCCGGTGTCCCCCTCGGCGAGGAGCTCGCGAGGCGCCTCGGCCCCGACATGCCGCCGCTCTCGATCGAGAACGACGCCAAGCTCTCCGCGCTCGCCGAGGCACCGCGCCTGGCCCGACAGGGGATCACCGACCTCGTCTATCTCATCGGCGACATCGGCGTGGGCGCCGGCATCATCGCCGACGGACGGCTGATCCGCGGCTGGTCCGGGTTCTCCGGCGAGGTGGGCCACATCGGCCTGGACCCCGCCGGGGTGCCGTGCCGGTGCGGGCGGCGCGGCTGCTGGGAGACCCTCGTCGGCTTCGACACCGTGCTGGCCGTGCTGGACCCCGACGATCCCGCGCGGTCGGGTCACCTGCCCCTGCAGGAGCGGCTCCGCCGGCTCCGCGACCTGCTCGACGCCGGGGACGAGCGCCTCGTGCAGCGCTTCCGGGCCCTGCCGGGCGATCTCGCGCGCGGGGCCGGGGTGCTCGTCGACGTGCTGAACCCGCAGGCCATCGTGCTGGGCGGCTTCTTCGGCGCCTTCGCCGACGTGCTCGTGCAGCCGGTGCAGGAGGCGCTGGACGCGCGGCTGCTCACCCCGGACGGACGGGTGGAGGTGAGCGCCTCCGCGCTCGGCCTCGACGCGGCGGCGATCGGCGGCGCCGACATGGCCCTCGAGCGGGTGCTCGCGGACCCGCTCCTCGCCCCGATCCTCCCCGCCGGCGCCTCCCGCTGAACCCCCGTCGCGCGGGAGCCGGCAGCAGGTTTTGCTGCCCTGACGACTCATCCGGGCTCCCACATGAGTCGTGGCGGTACAAAACTGGGCGGCCGGGCGCTCCTGCCGGCGGGTGGCCCAGCTGGCGAGCGGCCCGGCCGACGTGCGGCCAAGCCGGTGCGCGACCCGTCCGTAGGGCGGCCCGCCCAGCTCCCGCGGTTGACGCGTCGGCCGCGCGGGCCTATTTTGTTCGCAGCGTGAACGTTCGGCGCTCCGAGGAGGGCGCGGCTCGGAGCTCGTCACCCAGCAGTCCTGGTTCACCTGGTCTCTCGACGCGATCATCGAGCAGCTCGGCCTCCCGCACCGTCGCCGACCACTACCGTCTGGGGGCATGACGATGATCGACACCGCAGTGGTCCTGGCCCGGGGGCTCGGCTCCCGCATGCGCAAGGAGGGCGCCGGCGCCCTCACCCCGGAGCAGGCCGCGGCCGCCGCCTCCGGCCACAAGGCCCTGATGCCCATCGGCTCCCACCGCCTGATCGACTACTCCCTCTCGGCCCTGGCCGACGTCGGCATCCGTCGCGCCGTGCTGGTGGTCGCCCCGGAGCACGAGGAGTTCGCCCGCCACGCCCGGCAGCTCGCGCCGCGCCGGCTCGAGATCGGCTTCGCCGTCCAGGCGGAGCCCCGCGGCACGGCCGACGCCGTCGCCTCCGCCCGCGAGGCCGTGGGCGAGCGCCCCTTCGTGATGGTCAACGGCGACAACCTCTACCCCCGCGACGGGATCGCGGCCCTGCTCGAGCAGGAGCGCACCACCCTGCTCGGCTTCGAGCGGACCGCGCTCGTGGAGCACTCCAACATCGCCGCCGACCGGGTCGCGGCCTTCGCGATCGTCGAGCACGAGGACGGCGCGCTGCGGCGGATCCTCGAGAAGCCGACGGCCGAGCAGCTCGCCGCCGCCGGCCCCGACGCGCTGGTCAGCATGAACGCCTTCGCCTTCCAGCCGGAGATCTTCGAGGCCTGCGCCTCGATCGAGCCCTCGGCGCGCGGGGAGCTCGAGATCGTCGATGCCGTCCGCGCGCTGCCCGATGTGCGCGTGCTGCCCTTCGCGGGCGGGGTCCTGGACCTCTCGCGCCGCGACGACATCGACGAGGTCGAGCGCCGCCTGGCCGGCGTCGAGGTCGCCCTGTGAGCGCAGCGGCGCGCTGGACCATGCCCGGCCGCATCGAGGTGCTCGGCAAGCACACCGACTACGGCGGCGGCCGCGTGCTGGTCTGCGCCGTGGACCGCGGCGTCACCGTGCACGCCGAGCGGGTCGACGGGTCGACGGGAACCCTCCGGGCGAGCACCGACGCCTACCCGGGCACTCTCCACCTCGCCGCCGGCACCGCCCCGGACCTGCCAGCCGGGCACTGGGGCCGCTACGTCCACACCGTGATCGAGCGGCTGGGGGCGAACTTCGGCCCGCTGCCCGCTGCGCGGCTCACGATCACCTCGGACCTCCCACACGCCTCCGGCATGTCCAGCTCCTCCGCGCTGCTGACCGGCACCGCGCTCGCGCTCGCCGACCTCGCGGACCTGCCCGCCACCGAGGCCTGGACCTCCCAGATCCCCGACCGGGTGGCGCTGGCCGGCTACGCCGCCTCGATCGAGAACGGGAAGACCTTCGGGGCCCTCGCCGGACGGCCCGGCGTCGGCACCAGCGGCGGCTCGCTGGACCACACCGGCATGCTCGCAGGCCACGACGGCATGATCTCCTACGCCGAGTTCGACCCGATGCAGATCCTCGACCAGGTCGCCCTGCCGGAGGGCTGGTCCTTCGTCGTCGCCGTCTCCGGCGTGCTCGCCGAGAAGACCGGCACTGCCCAGGCCTCCTACAACCGCGGCCCCGCCCTGCTCGGGCAGATCCTCGAGCGCTGGAACCGGGAGACCGGCCGGGCCGACGACTCGCTGCAGGGGGCGCTGCGCTCCCTGGTGGGGGCGGACCTCGCCGCCCCGCTCGCCGAGGACGAGACCCGCTGGGAGCCGCTGCGCCGCCTGGCCCCCGAGGGCGCCGAGCGGGACCGGCTGGACCAGTTCCTGCTCGAGTCCGCGGTGCTCGTGCCCCGCGCCCATCGCGCCCTGCGCGGCGGCGACCTCGACGCCTTCGCGGCCGCGGTCGACGTCTCCCAGCGCCTCGCCGTGACCCACCTCGGGAACCAGGTCCCCGAGACGATCGCCCTGGTCCGGCACGCGACCGCGCTCGGCGCCCGGGCCGCCTCCTCCTTCGGCGCCGGCTTCGGCGGGAGCGTCTGGGCGCTCGTCCCCACGGCCGACGCAGGCGGCTTCGCCGCGGACTGGATGGACCGCTACCGCGCTGCGGGCACGGCCCCATCGGCGGCGAGCGCGCTGGTCACGCGGCCCGGTGCTCCCGGTCGACGAGTCGAGCCGGTCGCGGGCTGAGTCGGTCTCGGCGGGACGAGCGGGCTGAGCCGGGCGCCCGACGGGGTGCCGACGCAGAGGCTGCCCGAACGATGAGTAGACTCCGTGGTCGTGGCTGTGCGCGGAGAGCTCCGAGGTGCAGGAGCGGGATGAGGATCCTGGTCCTGACCCATTACTACGCCCCCGAGTACGGGGCTCCCCAGCGCCGCTGGTCCGCGCTGGTCAGCCGCTTCATCGCAGCGGGTCATCGCGTCACGGTCGCCGCCCCCGTCCCGCACTATCCCTCCGGTCGCCCGACGGTCGAGCAGCGGCGTGACCACCGGGTCGGCGGAGCGGAGCACGGCGCGCACGGCGAGACCGTGCTGCGCACCGCCTACCTGCCGCATCGAGGCGACATCGGGACCCGCACCGCGGACCACCTGGTCGCCGCCCTCGATGCTCTGTGCCGTCTGCGTCGACGCTTCGGCCGCCCGGAGGACCGGCCGGAGGTCATCGTCGCGACCGCCCCCGCGATCCCCACCCTCCTCGTCGGGAGACTGCTGTCCGCACGGTGGGGTGTGCCGCTGGTGGTGGAAATGCGCGACGCCTGGCCGGACCTGGTCACGCAGGTCGGCGGTGCTGAGCGGGTCGTGCCCGGGGCGGTCGTGGCCGCTGTCCGCGCCGCCGGCGACGCCGGAGAGCGGCCGGGACGGCGTGAGGGAGCGGCCCGCGTCATCTCCCTCGGTCGTCTGCGCAGCAGCGCCGTGGCGCTCGCCAAGCGGGTAGTGCACCGTCAGGTCACCGACTGGCAGACCGAGGCGTATGCGGTGGTCACCACCACCTCCCGCTTCGCTGAGGTGCTGCGCGAGCGCGGGGTCTCGACTGTCCACGTGGTCCGCAACGGCACCGAGCTCTCGCGCGTCCGGGCCCAGCGGGACCATTCCCCCGGCGACCACGCCGAGCTGCGCTGCCTGTACCTGGGGAACATGGGCCGCTCCCAGGGGCTCGAGACCGTGGTCCGGGCGGCGGCGGTGCTCGCGCGCGAGGGCGTTTCGCTGAGAGTGCGTCTGGTAGGGCACGGGGTGGCCGCTCCCGCGCTCGCAGCACTCGCCCGAGAGCTGGAGGCCCCGGTCGAGGTGCTGCCTCGGATCCCGCACCGCGAGGTCGGCGCGCAGTACGCCTGGGCGGACTCGGTCGTGGTGTCGCTGCGGTCGTGGGCGCCGTTCGCCTGGACCGTCCCCTCGAAGCTGTACGAGATCCTCGCGACCGGCCGCCATGTCACCGCGCTTCTGGAGGGGGAGGCCGCGGACATCGTCCGCGATTCCGGGGCCGGTGACGTCCTGCCGCCCGAGGACGTGGCGGCGTTGGTGGAGCTGTGGCGCGGACTTGCCGCGGACCGCTCCCGCACCGCGGTGCGGGCGAGCGGGACTGGGTGAGCGAGCATGCCGATGACGACGGGCTCGCACGCACCTATCTGGAGATCCTGCGCGAGGTGGTCGCGGACTGATGCGGTCCGGTCAGCCCGCTCGCCGCGCCGCCGCGTTGGCGGGACGCAGGACCTCCTCGCGCAGCGCCTCCCGCTGAGCCGTCGGGGCGAAGCCGCTGTCGAGCGCGGTGAGCGCGACCTGCTCGAGCTCGTCGACGCCCCAGTCCAGCGCCTCCGCGACCAGCGCCGTCTCACGGGTGGTCCCGGTGCGGCTCATCAGCCGGTTGTCGCTGCTGAGCGCGAGCGCGAAGCCGGCCGCGTGGAGGCGGCCGACGGGATGCTCCGCGATCGTCCGGGCGATCCCGGTCTGCAGGTTCGAGCTCGGGCACACCTCCAGGCAGATCCGTTCCCGGTGGACGCGCTCGGCGACGGGGCCGAGGGCGTCGCCGCCGTCGGCGTCGAGGTCCTCGACCAGACGCACCCCGTGGCCGAGCCGCTCGGCACCGGTCTCCAGCGCGTCGGCGATCGAGGCGGGGCCGTCGCCCTCCCCGGCGTGGAGGGTGACGCGCAGCCCCTCGGCCCGGGCGCGAGCGAACTGCGCGCGGAAGCGGGAGGCGGGGAAGCCGGCCTCGGGGCCGGCGAGGTCCAGCCCCACCACTCCCGCGGAGGCGACTGGTGCCCCGGGGTGCGCGCCGTCGGCGCGCCGCGCGAGCGCGATCTCCACCAGGTCGTCGCTCGGCTCGAGATGGCGCAGGTAGCACAGCAGCTGGCCGACCACGATCCGGCCGCCGCGGGCCTCGACCGCGGCGACGCCCTCGTCGAGCCCGTCCTGCACGGCCTGGACCGCCTCGTCGAGGGACAGTCCGCCCTCCGTGTGCTGGTGCGGCGCCCAGCGGGTCTCCGCGTACACGACCCCGTCGGCCGCCATGTCCTCCACGAACTCGCGCGCGATCCGGCGCAGGTGCGCCGCGGACTGCATGAGCGCGACGGTGCGCTCGAAGGTCGAGAGGTACTCGGGCAGCGAGCCGGAGTCCGCGGCGTCGTGGAACCAGTCCGCGACCTGCTGCTCGGTGACCTGCTCACCGGGGACCTGCTGCTCGGTGACCTGCTGCGCGCCCGCGCCCGGCGGGTCGATCCCCAGCTCGCGGCACAGGTCGATCACGGTCGCGGGGCGCAGCCCGCCGTCGAGGTGGTCGTGCAGGACGACCTTGGGCAGGGAGCGGACGAGGTCACGGGGCAGCGGCATCCCCGCAGGATACGCGGCGCGGGGAGCGGGCCCGCCGGACCCCTGTGGCGGCCCGGCCGGCCCTTCCCGGCGACCCCGGCGGATCCCCATCCAGAGGCCGGGTCGACGCTCCGGTGCGGAATCGCCCGTCAGGAGGCGGCGCCCTTGCGGTAGCCGTTCGCCATCAGGTGATCGGCGAGGCCCTCGACGTCCGTGATCGTGACGGCGGCGCGGCGCAGGTCGCCGACCAGCGCCTCCGCCGCCGGGGTGCGGACCGGCGGTGCGAGCGCGGCCTCGAGCGCCCGGTCCAGCGCCTCGCGGGTCGCGGGATCCGCTTCGCCAGGCAGGCCGTTCTCCTGGGCGAAGGCCTCCCAGGCCCTCTCACGCATCTCGTCGGTCAGGCGCATGCCCGCCTGCGAGGTGCGGCGGACCAGGGCGGAGAGGGTCCCGCCCTCGACCTCGAAGCCGCGGTCCACGACGGCCCGCACCACATGGGTGGGGAAGGGGCCGACGGTCACCTCCTCGGCGCCGCTGGTGCACGTGATCCACGTCGACTCGTCGCGGATGTAGATCGTCAGGGCGTCCCCGTCGACATCCGTCAGCTCGATATTGCTCATGACTCTCCGCAGGTTCAGGGCCGGGCGCCCCCGGTGGGCGCCCGGCCATTCCACGCGCCGGCACCCGGTTCATGACGCGCGTCGCCGGATTCGTGACCAACTGGTGATCTTCTACACAAAGAGGACATACTGGGACAAGTCGTCCGTGGTCCTCAGCGAGGGTCGTCGGCGACGTCACCGGTGGAGCCGCACGTCGCGGCTCCGAGAAGGGAAGGGCCGAATGATGACGGAGTCGGAGTCGGAGTCGGAGCCTGGTCCTCGCCGCCGCGGCGGCGCCTCCGAGGCGCTCTCCGAGGACGCCCTGCTCGACGCCGTGCGCGCAGGCGACACGGGCGCCTATGCGGAGCTGTACCACCGCCATCATCACGAGGCGCTGCGCCTGGCGCGGAGCCTCCCCGGTCATCACGACCCCGACGACGTCGCGCAGGAGGCGTTCTTGAAGATCCTCAAGTCGATCCTGCGAGGAGCGGGCCCGCGCCGCGGCTTCGCGCCCTATCTCATGCGGGTGGTGCGCCACGAGGCCGTGGACCGCGGTCGCCGCGCCCACGAGGACGCGGTCGAGGACCTCGAGCGCGCCGCGCCGGGCCGCCTCGTCTCCTCCGACGGCGTGGACGAGCTGCTGAACCGCCAGCTGGTCCGCATCGCCTTCGCCCGCCTGCCCGAGACCTGGCAGCGGATCCTGTGGCTGACCGAGGTCGAGGGGGAGACGCCCCGCGCCCTCGCTTCGCAGCTGGGTCGCAGCCCGAACGCGATCTCCCAGCTCTCGCGCCGGGCGCGCGAGGGGCTGCGCGCCGCCTGGCTCGAGGCCCATCTCGACACCGCCGACGCGTCCCCGCTCTGCCGCAGCACCGCCCGGGATCTCGACGACCTCGAGCGCGGTCGTCTCACGCGCGCCCGGGCCGGGGGCGTCGAGCGGCATCTCGCGGCCTGCCCGCGCTGCGCCGCCGCGCGTGAGGAGCTGCGCGGCCTCGCCGTGCAGATGCGCTCGGTGCTGCTGCCGGTGGTGCTCGGCTCTCCGCTGCTGCTCGAGCACCTCACCTCCGACGTGACCGCCGTCGGCCCCGCGGCCGACGGCACGCCCGCACCGCGCACCGCGCTGCGCGCCCTCGAGCCGGTCGGGGCCGGGGGCGGCGGTCTCGGCGCTCTCCGGTCCGCGGTCTCCGCCCACGCGGGAGCGCTCGCGACCGCCGGGGCCATCGCCGCCGCGGTCGGCGGCGGCATGGTGCTGCTGGACCTTACGAGCGTGAGCGGCCCGGTGCTGGGCACCGCGGCGACCTGGACCGACGAGGCTGAGCCCGAGGACGGCGAGGGGGCCGCGGCCGGCCAGGCGCAGGACGATGCCGTGACGACCGCCTCCCCGTCCTCCCAGGGTGGCACGGGAACGGCGGGGGCAACGCCCGCCACGGCCGACGGCACCACGACCCCGGTGCAGGTCCCTGCGGTCGGCGAGGACCAGGCAGGCGCCACGACGACCGCGGCCGGGACCGCTGGCGAGGATCCCGCCCTGCCCGACTCGCCGACCGGTCTCGCACCGTCCGGGGCGGGGCAGGAGACCGGCGACCCCGACGTGCCGCAGGCCCCGACGGGCGATGCGCGCGAGGACGGTGCGGCGGGCGCGACCGATTCCCCGGACGCCGCCGACGGTGACGGCCCGACCGGGGGCTCCGCGACGGGCGGCACTCCGACGAGCGACCCCACGACCGGTGAGCCGCCGACCGGCGATGCCCCGATGGACGGTTCCTCGAGCGGCGAGACGCCTACGGACGGCTCCCCGACGGGCGGCGGCACGACGGACGACCCGGAGAAGGACCCGGAGACCCGCCCCACCCCGCCGGATCGTCCCGCGCAGGTCCCGCTGCCGGGCCTGCCCCGGCCGACCCTCCCGCCCGGGGACACGGACCCCGAGATCGTGGTCGGCGAGGGCGCCGCCGGCGGGCCCGGCGGCGGCACCTCGGCGGAGGGCACTACCGTCCAGGACGGCTCCGGGGGTGGCACCGGCGGCAGCCGCGGGCAGATCATCATCAGGCCGATGCCGCCGCAGCAGGAGCCCCGTCCCGGGCCCATGCTGCCGCCGGCGTCCCAGGGCCCGGGAGTGCTGATACCGCTCCCGACCACGCCGCCCAGCGACTCCCCGCCGCCCAGCGACGGCGGCGGGGAGACCGGCGGCGGTGAGGCGCGCGTGGAGGGCTGAGCCGCGTCCGGCCCCGTCGGTCGAGCCCGTGCGAAGGACCGGTCCGGGCGCGCGGCGGCCTTCAGCCGGCGAGGCGGAGGATGGACAACGGCTGGGTGACCTCACGGACCTCGTCCTCGGTGACGCCGGGGGCGGGTGCGGACGAGTCCGTCGGCGGTGATGTCGAGGACGGCGAGCTCAGGAGGGCAGGGGTGCCCCGCCGCGTGAGGCCGGGTGCCCGTCGGACAGTAGCCGGGCGCTCGGCCGTCGGGGGCCGCGGACCCGGCATCGTCCCGGGCTTGCCCCGTCGGCCCGGGTGTGAACCAATAGACGGCCGTGTCCCGCGTCGTTCGCGCCGACGGATCGTCCGCCGACCGCCCGACACCGCGGGGCCGCCGTCGACAGCGGACCTCGAAGGAGAGCGGACATGCAGACGATCGACCTGCTGGTGATCGCGGCCTATCTGGCCGCCACCGCCTGGCTCGGCCTGAAGCTGAGCGGGAAGCAGACCGGGCTGAAGGACTACTTCCTGGGCGGGAGGGATCTGCCGTGGTGGGCGGTGTGCCTGTCCGTCGTCGCCACCGAGACCAGCGCCCTGACCGTCATCGGGATCCCGGTGATGAGCTACCTGGGCAGCCTCTCGTACCTGCAGCTCGGGCTCGGCTACATCCTGGGCAGGGTGGTGGTCGCCTTCTTCATGCTGCCACGCTACTACGACGGCGAGATGGTCACCGCCTACGCCTACCTGGGCAAGCGGTTCGGGACGAGCACCCAGACCACCGCGGGGGTCACCTTCCTGATCACCCGTCTGATGGCCGACGGGATCCGGGTGCTCGCCGCGGTGATCCCGCTGAAGGTGATCCTCGACGGGCTGGGCGTGGACCTCTCGTACTTCGCGATCACGGTGATCCTCTCCGTGGTCACGATCCTCTACACCTTCATCGGCGGTATCACGGCCGTGGTGTGGGTGGACGTGGTGCAGATGCTGCTCTACGTGGTCGGCGGGCTGATTGCGATCGCGGTCGTCGTCTCCTCGATCGGCACCGGATGGCTGGGCGAGGCGGCCGAGGTCGGGAAGACCCAGGTCCTCGTGTGGTCCGGCAGCCCGCTCAGCGGCGATGACACCTTCCTGGTCTCGGTGCTCGGCGGCGCGGTGTTCGCGATGGCCTCCCACGGCTCGGACCAGCTGGTCGTCCAGCGCCTGCTCGCCTGCCGCTCGAAGGCCGAGGCGCAGAAGGCGATCATCGTCTCCGGCGTGATCGTCACCGTGCAGTTCGGGGTCTTCCTGCTGGTGGGACTCGCACTGTGGGGCTGGTACGGCGGCACCGCCCCGGCGGAGCTGGGCCTGACCCGCGACGACGAGATCTTCCCGCTGTTCATCGTCGAGGCGATGCCGACGGGGCTGTCCGGGCTGCTGCTGGCGGGGATCCTCGCCGCCGCGATGTCGACCCTGTCCTCCTCGCTGTCCGCGCTGAGCTCCTCGACCGTCACCGACGTGGTCGCGAAGCTGCGTCGCACCCCGCTCAGCGACGCGGAGGGCCTTCGGATCGGCCGCTGGGCCACGATCTGCTGGGGCCTGGCCTTCATCGCCCCGGCCACGATCTTCCGCTCCGACGAGGGCAGCATCGTGGTGCTCGCCCTCGGCGTCGCCGGCATCACGTACGGCGGGCTGCTGGGCGCCTTCGTGCTCGGGATCGTGAACGGGCGGGCTCGGGCGGGCGACGCGAACATCGCCTTCGTGCTCGCCGTCGCGGTCAATGCGTTCTTCTTCGTGATGGAGAAGTACGTGATCGGCGAGGTGTGGGTGGCCTGGCAGTGGTACCCGCTGCTGGGCGTGCTCGTCTCCCTCGCGGTCGGCGGCGCGCTGTCGCTGCGGCACCGGGGTGCGCAGTCGCCGGAGACGGCGGGCAGCCTCCGGTCGTGAGGGGCATGGGCGTCGCGGGGATCGCGCCGGCGTCAGCCGTCCCGATCGGGCCGGGGAGCCGGTGACGCGTCCGGTGCTTCGTCGCGGCCGTGCCCGGGCGCGGCCTCCCGCACCCCGGGGATCGGGGTCGTGCCGGAGAACTCGGACGCGAGGGCGTCGACGCCGCGTTGAGGATGCGCTCGGTCGAGCAGCTGCTGCCGCCGCTCCCGGGTCGCGTCGGGGTCCAGGCCCAGGACCCGGGCGCGATCGGAGGCGAGGTCGGGGTCGCTCTCTCCGTCGCGGTTGAACGACCACATCAGCATCGGGTCGCCCAGGGGGAGCGGATGCCCGCCTCCCGTGTCATGCCGTCCCGTGTGCCAGGTGTGCCAGGTCTTCCCGTAGGAGTTCACCAGCTCGGCCATCAGCTGCTGCTCCGCGAACGCCGGCAGGCCCGGAGCGATCAGCTGGCCGGAGAGGATCTCGTAGTTGTGGGGGTGCCAGTACCCGCGCTCCTCCTCGGGGAGGGTGTCGTACAGCGACTCCGAGACGATGTACTCGATGCCGATCAGGTTCGCCTCGGAGGTGTTGCCGTCGAAGAGGACGCATTGGATGAGGTCGTCGTGGACGACCTTG
The DNA here is from genome assembly GCF_025669985.1 of Brachybacterium atlanticum. Classification (NCBI taxonomy): domain Bacteria; kingdom Bacillati; phylum Actinomycetota; class Actinomycetes; order Micrococcales; family Dermabacteraceae; genus Brachybacterium; species Brachybacterium atlanticum. The sequence goes on from NZ_JAKJJW010000019.1 coordinate 11,653, forward strand.
CAGTAGTGATGGGCCTCCATCTGCATGTCCGGCGAGTCTTTCGCAGGATGGAAGCCGACGAGGTAGGCGTCGAACCCGCGCAGCGGGGCGGCGGACTGGAGGGCTCTGGCGCCGAGCTGGAGTGCGGTGAACTTCGGGCCCTTGGCGGTCCCCGGGGGACGCAGCGGTGGGGGCCGGTGAGGGATGCCGATGCCCATGGGTCCTCCTCTCCTCAGTCGTTCGGCTCGCCCTCGGCCTGGGAGGGCCGGCGGGAGCTCGGATCGTCGGGCTCGGTGCCGTTCTGGAGGGCGTCGGCTTCCTCGGCGGCGCCGCTCGAGGGCTTCTCCTCGTCCTGCGCCTCGCCCTCCGCCTGGGAGGGGCGGGCCGGGTTCGGGTCGATGTGCTCGTGCTGGTTCTCGGTCATCGTGCTGACTCCTGTCGGTGTCGGGTGGTCGTGTCGGGCAGGGGCGGGGCGTTGTGGACGCCCGAGACCCGGTGCAGGCCCAGCAGCATCGCCCCCGAGCGGTGTCCGCTGGTCCTCAGCGCGTCGACATCGGTGGTGAGGCGGAGGGGGGGCGGTATGGAGCCGGTCGGCCCGACCTCCGCCGGGTCTCGCGGAATTGTGCGCTGTCTCGCACGCTACGCATGCACTCGGTCGCTGAGAAGGGCACGGACCGATCGGATCGTGACCGGGTCGGACGTGCGCAGGGAGGACCGGCGTGGACGGCGAGTGGGCGCAACCGGTCATCGACCCCGGGAGTCGCGAGCGTCCGTGCAGGTGATCGCGGAGAACGGGATGCGTCCGGACGGATATGCAGTAATCTTCAGTCACGGCGTCATGACATCGACCGCGGTCGGCGCCTGCAGCCAGGTCGTCGGCTGCCGCCTCGGCCCCGCGGGACCACAGATGAGGAGAACGATGTCTGCACAAGGATGCACGGTCGACAGTCCGGAGGCCTCGCCGCCGATCGCGAAAGGGTCGGGCGCCACGACGTCGGCGAGACCGGCAGGGGAGGAACCCCCTGAGATCCGCACCGGTGCTCGAGGACGCCGCGAGGAGATCATCGACGGCGCGGCGGAGATGTTCGCGGACCACGGCTATCACGGCTCCAGCCTGCGCGAGATCTCGAAGCACATCGGTATCTCCCACTCCGGGATGCTGCACCATTTCGACAGCAAGACGGCGCTGCTCGACGGCGTGATCGACCGGCTCGAGGAGCATGCCCAGAGCGCCTTGGACCGCGCTCCGGAGCTGCGCGCGAGCCGGCGTGCGCTGCTGCAGGGGCTGGTCGAGCTCTGGCACCCCGCTGCTCTTCCCATTCGTCTGCTCGCCACGCTGGACGCGGAATCCGTCAGCGAGGACCACCCCGGTCGCTACCGGATGGCGAGGCTGCGGAAGGTGCACGAGCACATCCTGGAGGACTGCTTCACGAGCTTCGCCGAGCAGGGGCTCCTGCGTGCCGCAACGGATCCGGCTTTCGCGGGCCGCGCCCTGTTCGCCCAGGTGCTCAACCTCGCCGTTCGTGAGAAGACCGTGCAGCCGTTGCAGCACCGCTCCCATGACGATGCGCCGCTGAAGGACCTGGCCATGCAGGTGGACATCTTCTTCCTCGAGGAGCAGCTCTCGGCCGATTGACGGCGGTGTGCTCCTGGGCCGCCCTGCCCTCGACCACGTGACTCAGCGGTCGTCGCGATAGCGGTCGGAGAGGGCGCTCTCGTCGGCGCCGAGAGCATCGAGGGCGGAGCGCAGCCCCGACGGCATGTCGAGGCGCACCACCTGGTTCACCGCACCGAACCGGCCGAGGCGCAGCAGAACGCTGCCCGCCGTCCGATCCACCTCGACAGCGAGGAGCTCGCCGGTGGCGTCCTGACCCACCAGGATCTCTCCCTCGTCGACCGAGTAGGGTTCGCCGGCACGCAGCTCGAGTTCATGCCTGCCGCATATCTCGTACTCGAAGCTCCCGGCGGAGTACCACGTCTGCGGTGGTGCCGTGCATCGACGGACCTCGCATCTGCGCGGGAAGATCTCGGAGTTCTGGTGCTTGTGAAGTGTCATGAAGGCTTCCACTCTCCCCGGTCCAGAGGCGCGCGGACGTTCGGAGGGGTAGGCCTGCCTTCCGGCACGGGACGATGAGCGCCTGCGATCAGCGCTTGTCGCGGTGCGGCAGGCCTCCCTGCTCCTCGAGCCTGAGCGCGCTGCCCATGGCGAAGGAGATCGGTGCCCGCTCGCCGACGAACAGGCCCCACTGGTCGGCCTGTGCGCGGGAGGCCTCGGCCTTCATCGCTGGCCTCTCCCATGTGGACGAGGGAGAGGCCGATGGAGACGAGGCCGGCGGCGTACATGTGGTTCGCCATCACGCCCACCTCCTCGAGGAGGCGATGTTCGGAATCTCGGTGTGTTCGTCCCACCCTGGCACGCTCGGGCCCCGGCCAGAAGGGGCTGGACCGATCGTATGGATATCGAGCGTGCGGTCGACCACGACATGGTGCCCGGTCCGGAACCGCATGCCGTCCGGGTCCCTCGGGCACGCGCGGGAGCCGTCCTACGCGCGGAAGTGGTTCTGGAGGTAGTCCGGGTCCAGGGAGGAGACGAGGTCGTCCGCGAGCTCGCGGAGCTTGACGTTGCGGTGGTTGGAGGCGTCCTTGAGGATGCGCATCGCCTCGGCGTGGGTGCAGCGGTTCTGACCCATGATGATCCCCGCCGCGAGACTGATCACCGTGTGGGAGCTCATCGCCGCGTGCAGGTCGTGCTCGGCCTCGCGATGAGAGGCCAGGCGAATGGCGAGACGCAGGGCGCCCGAGGCCCGGTCGACCTCCTGCTGGATGCTCGCGATCACGTCCGCCTCGAAATGGTGGGGTGCGGGGGAGTAGACGTTCAGGCCGGCCCAGGCATCGTCGTCCAAGTCGAAAGGGACGCCGAGGATGGAGCGCACGCCCTGTTCCGCGGCCGCGGGGAGATAGTCCGGCCACCGCGTGTCCTCGCGCACGTCGCCCACTCTGATCACGGTGTCCTCCCGGATCGCCGTCATGCAGGGCCCGTCGGTGTAGCTGTTCTGCAGCTCGTCGAGGGCTTGCGCCTCGAGCCCGGAGGCCGCGGCGGTGCTCGCCTTCCTCTTCCGCAGCAGAGTCACCGCGCACCACGCCGGGGCGTCGCCATCTGAGATCTCCCGAGCGAGCATCGCGGTGAAGTCCTCGAGGAACGCGGAGATGTCGTCGCTGTGCAGGAGAAGATCCTGGAGCTCCTGTCGATCCATCGCGACTACGTCATCGGTCATCTCGGCTCCGTTCTTGCCGTGCGGGTGATCGGCCGTGGCCCGGGGCGACCGACGGTCTTGACATCAACGGTACATTCGCGCGAGGCATACCCGCCCGGGGCGGCGCTGCAGGGGGAGCGAGAGGGTGCGCGGGCGGCTTGAGCGGCTTCGGCCGAGTGGTCAGCGCTCGCCGGACGATTCCTCTCTGCGGACAGTTCTCTCGGGGTGATCGCGCTCGGCATCGACGCCCCCTCGGTCGAGGCCGCCCCGCCGCCGGGGACCGAGGGGATGTTCTCGCTCGGCGTCGCAAGCGGCGCTCCGCGCCCCGACGGGGCGGTGCTGTGGACCCGCCTGGCCCCGGAGCCTCTGGCCGAGGACGGCCACGGCGGGATGCCGCTGAAGGAGGTGACGGTGCGCTGGGAGGTCGCGACCGACGAGGACTTCCGCGGCATCGTCGCCCACGGCCGGGCGCTGGCCCAGCCCGGCCTCGCCCACTCCGTGCACCCGCGCGTCGAGGGGCTCGAGCCCGGCACCGAGCACTTCTACCGCTTCCGGGTGGGTCGCGAGCTCAGCCCCGTCGGCCGCTTCCGCACCCTGCCCGCCGCGGGCGAGACCCCGGAATCGTTCTCCTTCGGGCTCGTCTCCTGCCAGGCCTGGTACCACGGCCACTTCACCGCCCACCGCCACCTCGCGGCGGAGGAGGACCTCGACCTGGTCGTCTTCGTCGGCGACTACATCTACGAGTACGGCATCACGGAGACGAACCTGTGGCGCCAGGGGGCCGAGGTGGGCGAGGCGCATCGGGTCGAGATCGAGACGCTCGAGCAGTACCGCCTGCGCTACGCCCTGTTCACGTCCGATCCGCACCTGCAGGCCGTGCACGCCCGCGCCGCGGCGGTCGCCGTCTGGGACGACCACGAGGTGCAGAACAACTACACCGGCCGCCTCTCCGACACCGGCATCGACGAGGAGGACTTCGCCCACCGGATCGCGGTCGCCTATCGCGCGTTCTACGAGAACATGCCGCTGGACGTCGCCGCGCTGCCCGAGGGCCCGGACACCGACATCACCGCCGGCTTCGACGTCGGCGCCCTCGCCCGCTTCTCCCTGCTGGACTCCCGCCAGTTCCGCGACGCGGAGCCGGCCGACGCCGCCGAGCAGCAGCGCGAGGACCGCACCATCCTCGGCGCCGCGCAGGAGGAGTGGGTCGGGGAGCGGCTCGCGAGCTCGGAGGCGACCTGGAACGTGCTCGCCAACGGGGTGGTGCTGGTCCCGATCACCGAGGACCGCACCGACATGTGGGACGGCTACCCGGCGGCCCGTCGGCGTCTGCTCGCCCAGATGGCCCAGGCGCAGAACCCGGTGATGCTCACCGGCGACATCCACAAGCACGTCGCCGCCGAGATCCCCGCCGACCCCGACGACCCGGGCGAGGAGCGGCTGGGCGTGGAGCTGGTGTGCACCTCGGTCGCCTCCGACGGCGACGGCGCCGAGGACGCGGGCAGCCCCGAGACCTGGACCCGGCACGACCACGTGAAGCTCTACGACGGCCGACGCGGCTACGTCCACGTGCGCCTCACCCCCGAGGAGATGGTCTCCAGCTTCCACGTCGTCGACTGGATCGAGGCCGACGACACCGCCCCGAAGCAGCTCACCGCCCGCTTCACCACCCCCGCGGGCGAGCCCCGCCTGATCCCGGCCTGAGCCGGACGAAGGAGCACCGCCATGAGCCCGCGCCCCGCCGTCGTCACCGGCCTCGCCGCCGAGCCCGCCCTCGTCGCGATCTCCCTTTCCTGGGACTCGCTCGGCTTCGACCCGCTGATCGACCACTACCGCATCTACGGCCTGCCCGGCGGGACGGCCCCCGACACGGCCGATGAGTCCGCGCTGCTGGCCAAGACCGTCTACCCCCGCTTCCGGCACACCGGCCTCGACGTCGCCGGCGAGACCTGGACCTACGCGGTCCTCGCCGTCACCGACGCGGGGGAGCGGGGCGAGCCCTCCGCCCCGGTCACCGCCGCCTCCGAGCCCTCGGTCACCGCGACCGGGACCCCGGTCGCGACCATCGGGGACTTCGACGGCCGCACCCTCGAGCACCTCCTCGCCCCCGCCTCCTACGCGCAGATCCCCAAGCGGTTCCCCGATGCGCTGATCGAGTACGTGGACGGGACCGACGCACCCGGCGAGGCCTGGCCCTACCTCCTGCCCGGCCCAGGAGACGCCTGGGCCGGGAGCAAGGCCTACCGCGCCCGCTGGACCGTCACGCTCGAGAGCGCACCGAGCGAGGACCACGACCTGGCCCTCTGGCTCGTGGACACCACCCGCCTCGGCGGCCTGCTGCGCATCGCGGCGAACGGCGAGCACGTCACCGAGCTCGAGCTGCCGGTCGGCGCGACCCGCGGCTCCCGCGAGGGCGACGCGACCGTGCCCGGCACGCCGCTGCGCCGCGCCCTGCTCGAGCTGCCCGTCCCGGCCGCCGCGCTGCAGGAGGGGCAGAACGTCATCGAGCTCGAGCTCGCCGAGGGCGGCTGGGTCGCCTGGGACGCGCTGGGGCTGTTCGCGCGGGGATGAGACCGGGCGGGGCGGGGCGTCGTCCGCGGCGGCTCCGCTGCCGAGCGCCCGGCCCCGCTCACCGTAGCATGATCAGCTGGCGCAGCCACGGCACGTGCCCGCCCAGCAGGGCGACCGCGCCGTCGGCCAGCACGGCGAGGCCGGCCAGGACGAGCACGGTCGCCAGCACTGTCTGCAGCATCCGGCGGCGCGGGGAGAAGATCTCGAGCAGCCGCGCCACGACCTGCTCGTGGCGGCCGACGGCGGCGGCGACGACCACCGTCACCAGCGGCAGCTGGTAGACGAGGTTCCACACCACCAGCAGCGCGATCCGCAGCGTGAGGTGCTGCTCCTGGGACGCCATCCCGACGGCGATCGTGAACGCCGGATCGGCCAGCGCGGTCCCGGCGAAGGCCACCCCGCCGAGGACCAGCGGGACGGTGGCCAGACGCGCCGGAGCGGCCCTCTCCTCGAGCGCGCCGTGCGGTCCGGGCGGCTGCGAGGCGGCGCGGAACTGGTGCACGCCGAACCCGATCAGCGCGAGGCCCACGACCGCCTCGACCGCGCCGATCGCGCCGTTCGACTCCAGCACGGGATGCAGCCAGCGTCCCAGCAGGGTCAGCAGCGGGTGCAGCACCAGCGTCGCCGCGACCACGACCGCGCCGTACCCCGCGGCGAAGGCCAGCAGGTGCCGCATCGTGCCGCCGCGCAGCAGCATCCCCATCGCGAGCACGCCGCCGAGCACGTCCATCGTCACCACGGCGAGGCCGAGGAAGGCGAGGAGGCCGGCGAAGGTCATGGAGGCCAGCGTATGAGGTGCCGGGGACCGGAACGACCGGACGACCTGCACGGACCGGGGTGGGGGAAGCCCCCGGGCGATGCACCGGCGGGGCGCCCCCACGACGTCCTCGAAGGCGTCGGCGCCCGCCTGCCGCGGCCGCCCTGCCGTGTCGGCCACATCCCGCGGAACGGACGAAGGATTCCGCCTCTTGCCTGCCATCATGAGCACATGCGCGGAATCATCCTCGCGGGCGGCACGGGCTCCCGGCTGCACCCGCTCACGCTCGGCGTCTCCAAGCAGCTGATGCCCGTCTACGACAAGCCGATGATCTACTACCCGCTGAGCACCCTGATGCTCGCGGGGATCCGGGAGATCCTGATCATCACCACCCCCGAGGACCAGGCCGCCTTCCAGCGCGTCCTCGGCGACGGCTCCCGCTTCGGGATCGAGCTCGAGTACACCGTCCAGCCCTCCCCGGACGGCCTCGCCCAGGCGTTCGTGCTCGGGGAGGAGTTCCTGGACGGGCAGCGCTGCGCGCTGATCCTCGGCGACAACCTCTTCTACGGACAGGGCATGGGCACCCAGCTGCGCCGCTACGCGGAGGTCGACGGCGCCGCGGTGTTCGGCTACTGGGTCAGCGACCCGCGCTCCTACGGCGTGGTGGAGATGGGCGAGGACGGCCGTGCGCTCTCCCTCGAGGAGAAGCCCGCCGCGCCCCGCTCGAACCTCGCCGTGCCGGGCCTGTACTTCTACGACCACACCGTCGTCGAGCGGGCGAAGGCGCTGCGGCCCTCCGCCCGCGGCGAGCTGGAGATCACCGACCTGAACCGCGGCTACCTCGAGGACGGCCAGCTGCAGGTCGAGGTGCTCACCCGCGGCACCGCCTGGCTCGACACAGGCACCTTCGACGACCTCGCCGCGGCCGGCGAGTTCATCGCCACCGTCCAGAAGCGGCAGGGCCTGTCCATCGGCTCCCCCGAGGAGGTCGCCTGGCGGATGGGCCACCTCTCCGACGAGGAGCTGCGCGAGCGGGCGCAGCCCCTGGTCAAGTCCGGCTACGGCCGCTACCTGCTCGACGTCCTCGACCGCGAACGCGTCCTCGGAGGTTCCCGCTGATGTCCCCCCACCTGCTCGTCACCGGCGGCGCCGGCTTCATCGGCTCCAACTTCGTCCACCACGTCCTCGCGCATACCGACGCGCGCGTGACCGTGCTGGACAAGCTCACCTACGCCGGCTCCGCGGCCTCCATCGCCGGGCTCCCCGAGGATCGGGTGCGCCTGGTCCAGGGCGACATCGCCGATGCCACGCTCGTGGACGAGCTGGCCTCTGGTCTCACCGGCGAGGGTGACGCGATCGTGCACTACGCCGCCGAGTCTCACAACGACAACTCGCTCGACGACCCGAGCCCGTTCCTGCAGACGAACCTCATCGGCACGTACACACTGCTCGAGGCCGCGCGGAAGCACGGCACGCGCCTGCACCACATCTCGACTGACGAGGTCTACGGCGACCTCGAGCTCGATGATCCCGAACGGTTCACGGAGAGCACCCCGTACAACCCCTCGAGCCCGTACTCCTCGACGAAGGCCGGCAGCGACCTGCTGGTCCGCGCCTGGGTGCGCTCCTTCGGGGTGCGAGCGACGATCTCGAACTGCTCCAACAACTACGGCCCCCGCCAGCACGTGGAGAAGTTCATCCCCCGCCAGATCACAAACCTGATCGACGGGATCCGCCCCCGCCTCTACGGCAAGGGCGAGAACGTGCGCGACTGGATCCACGCCGACGACCACTCCTCCGCGGTCCTGACGATCCTGGAGAAGGGCCGCATCGGGGAGACCTACTTGATCGGCGCCGACGGGGAGAGGAACAACCTCGAGGTCGTGCAGATGCTGCTGCAGCTGATGGCGCGGGAGGCCGATGACTTCGACCACGTCACCGACCGTCCCGGCCACGACCTGCGCTACGCGATCGACTCCACCAAGCTGCGCGAGGAGCTCGGCTGGGCGCCTGCGTACCGCGACTTCGCCGCCGGCCTCGCCGCGACCGTCGACTGGTACCGGGAGAACGAGGACTGGTGGCGCCCGCAGAAGGCCGCGACCGAGGCGAAGTACGCGCAGGTGGGCCAGTGACCGCGCTGCCCGTCGTCCACGAGACCCCGATCCCCGGCCTCCTGGTGGTGGACCTGCCCGTCCACGGGGATGCGCGAGGCTGGTTCAAGGAGAACTGGCAGCGCGAGAAGATGCTCGCCGCCGGGCTGCCGGACTTCGGCCCCGTCCAGAACAACATCTCCTTCAACCAGGCCCCCGGCGTCACCCGCGGCATCCACGCCGAGCCCTGGGACAAGTACATCTCCGTCGCCACCGGGCGCGTCTTCGGCGCCTGGGTGGACCTGCGCGAGGGCGACTCCTTCGGCGCCGTGTACTGGCACGAGATCACCCCCGAGGTAGCGATCTTCGTGCCGCGCGGAGTGGGTAACGCCTTCCAGACCCTCGAGGCGCCCTCGGCCTACACCTACCTGGTCAACGACCACTGGTCCGCGGCCGCGCAGTCGCAGTACACCTTCCTGAACCTCGGCGACGAGACCGCCGCGATCCCCTGGCCGATCCCGCTCGCGGAGGCCGAGCTCTCCGAGAAGGACCTCGCCCATCCGCGCCTGGCGGACGTCGTCCCGGTCCCGCCGCGCCGCACCCTCGTCGTCGGCGCGAACGGGCAGCTGGGCCGCGCGCTCGCCGCGCGCTGGCACGGGCGGGCCGACGTGGACCTCGTCGGCCGCGACCGGCTCGACATCGCGTCGGAGGAATCTGTCGCGGGGTTCGACTTCACCCCGTACGGCACGATCGTCAACGCCGCCGCGCACACCGCCGTCGACGCCGCCGAAACCCCGGAAGGCCGGGCCGAGGCCTGGGCCGTGAACGTCGACGGCGTCGCCCGGCTCGTCGAGGCCGCCCGCGCGCAGCGCGCGACGCTCGTGCTCGTCTCGAGCGACTACGTCTTCGACGGCACCGCGGAGGTCCATGACGAGGCGGAGCCGCTGACCCCGCTCGGCGTCTACGGGCAGACCAAGGCCGCCGGCGACCGGCTGGTGGCGACCCTGCCGGGGCACTTCGTGCTGCGCACCAGCTGGGTGGTGGGGGAGGGGAAGAACTTCATCGCGACCATGGCGAGCCTCGCCGAGCGCGGCATCGACCCGAGCGTGGTCGACGACCAGGTCGGCCGCCTCACGTTCACGACCGACCTCGCCGCCGCGATCGAGCATCTGCTCACGGTGCGGCCCGAGCCCGGGGTGTACAACCTCAGCGCCGGCGGGGAGCCGACGAGCTGGGCCGGGATCGCGCGCCAGGTCTATGCGCTGACCGGCCACGACCCGCAGCGCGTCACCCCGGTGCCGACGGCCGAGTACTACGCCGCCCAGGGGCGCGCCGAGGGCGACGGCACCATCGCGCCGCGCCCCCGCAGCTCGGTGCTGGACCTCGCGAAGATCGAGGCGACGGGCTTCGTCGTGAGGGACCAGGCCGAGGCGCTCGCCGCATACCTGGGAGTCATCGGCCGCTGAGCTGGCGCCATGGGCGACGAGCCGTGACTGACGGGCGCCGCGCGGGGATCAGCGGGCGGCCTCCTCCGCGACTGCGGTGAACAGCTCCTCGTTCGTGGGCACCCCGGTCCGCACCGCGCCCTCCTCGTCGAGATAGCGCCAGGTGAACGGCACACCCTTCGCAGTGGTGATGTCGGGCCCGTCCATGAGCTGGAAGTGGACGTGCGGATCGGAGGAGTTCCCGGAGTTCCCGCACTGTCCGAGCACCTGCCCGGCCCGCACCCGCTCGCCCGCCCGCACCGTGGGCGAGCCGCGCCGGAGATGGGCGAGCACCGCGACCGTCCCGTCGGCCGCCCCGGTGCTTGCCGCGCGGACCATGACGTGGTTGCCCAGCAGGTGCCTCGGCGCGCCGAGGCTACGCACGAACCCCTCGAGCACCATGTACGCGATGCCCGGCAGGGAGAGGCGGCTGAGATGGTCGCGGCTCGTGCCGTGCACGGCGATCACCTCGCCGTCGAACGGGGAGAGCACCTCCTGCCCGAAGGACGGGAACCCCTCGGGCCGACGCATCGGCGCCCACAGAGGATCCAGGGCGCGGGGCGAGGCGCCCTCGGGCTCGTAGGTGATGTCGATGGCGAAGGTCTGGCCGAGCCTGTGGGTGTGCGAGGGGACCTTCGAGGCGGGCGAGTTCAGGCCCCGCCACCGCCCGGCCACGGGCAGCGCGACCGGGATCGGCTCCCGGTCCGTCGCGGGGTGCTGACGGCGGCCCTGCAGGAGCTGCCCTGCGACCCCGAGCACCACCAGCGCCACGCCCAGCAGGTACAGCGGGCCGATCCCGCGCCCCAGCGAGACCGTCGCGATGATCAGGAGCGCACCGAGCGCGAGCGCCGGCCCGGACAGTCGCAGCACGGAGGACATCGAGGAACCTTGCCGGTGAGGGGGGGCGGAGATGCACCCACAGTACGCACTGCCGGGCTGGTCCGTCCCGGGTCTTCCGCGACCGCTCAGAGGGGCCTCGCCGCCTGGACCCGCAGCGTCGGGCTCAGCCGGCACGAACCCCCGGCCGGCCCGACGGCGCCGCGCTGATCGACGGGTCAGTGCCCGTAGCCGCTTCCCGGCTCGGTCCGCTCCTCCGCATCGATCTCGTCCTGCTGCGCCTCGATGATGTCGTCGTGCTGCTCGGCCTCTTCGCGGGAAAGCCTCTTGGTGCGCTCGTCGACGAGGTCCTCGATCTCGTCCGTCGACGAGCTCTCCTCCCCCTGGTCCTCCGGGTGGGGGCGCGCCTCGTCGTCAGGGTGCTGCATCGGTGTGCTGGTCATCTCGGTTCCTCGTCTCCTGGTCGATCGGTCCGGTGGTGTCTCCGGACGGGTCAGTCGCCGGGCCATTCCCCGAACGTCTTCTCGAAGGCTCGGGCTCCGCCGCGGTCCACGAGCGCCTTGACCGTCGCGTAGATCGCGCCCTGGAGCGCGGCGGCGATGAGGATCTCCCGCAGCGGGAACTCGGACTCGAGCGCCTTGGGGGTGTCCTTCGACCGTGAGGGAGAGGCGACCTTCCAGAGCTGCTTGAACAGCACCCCGGAGAGGGCGCCGCTGAGGATCCCGCTCGCCAGGCCGACGGGCCGGTAGAGGATCTTCGCGGACGTGCTGGTGGGTTTCCGATGGGCCATGAGGTGCTCCTTCGCGCAGTGCAGTGCAGTGTGGCGGGTGCGGCCGGGAGGGGCCGGGTCAGCGCCGACGGGTGATCAGCAGGCCGACGGCGGCGAACACGCTCGCGCCGGCGACCGCGGCGAGCAGCGCCGGGACGGGACTGTCCGGGTCGGTGGCTGTGTGCCGGGCGTGGGCGAGCGTGGACTGTGCGCTCTCGCGGGCGTGGTCGACCTGCTCACGGGCGCGGTGCGTGAGCCGGTTGATCTGCTCATCGGCCTGCGCCTTCGGGTCGAGCTTGTCGGAGAGGGCCTCGACCGTCTCGCCCAGCTCGCGGCGGGTGCGCGCGATGTCGGCCTCGATCTCGTCGGGGCTCGCATCGTCGGCCGGTTCGCGGGGTTCGCCGGCGCCGGGGTTCACGCGGGCGTTCTCGTCCTGGCCGGGCGTGGCAGCTGCGGGGGACATGTCAGATCCGCTCCTTGATCTCTCGGGCGTCGCGGCGCACGGTCTCGACCGTGCGTTCCGGCGCGGGGGTGAGGCCCTCGGCCTTCTTCTTGCCGAGCAGCGCGGCGATCCCCGCCGCGATGAACACGGCGACGGTCACGATCAATGCCGCGGCCCAGGCCGGCAGGAACAGCGCCAGGACCAGGATCAGCGTGGCCAGGAGCGTGCCGACGCCGAACCAGGCGAGGATCGCGCCTGCGCCGAACAGTCCGGCGGCGGTCCCGCCCTGCTTGGCCTTCTCGGTGTACTCGGCGCGGGCGAGCTTCAGCTCGTCCCGCACCAGTCGTGCGGTCTGCTCCGACAATCGGTCCACGAGGTCGGCGACGGATGGTTCCCCGGGGGGTCGAGAGGTGGTCACAACGTGCTCCCTTCGCAGTGTCCGCGGCGCCCGCCCGGAGCGGGGGCCGCGGTGGGGGGCCGGGGCGAGGCGCGCCCGGCCCGTCCGTGGTACTGGCCACAGCTTAGGGACGTCACGGTCCGCTCAGCCGGGAGCGGGCCGGGACGGGCCGCAGGGATCCACACCATCCGGCGCTCACCTGCGACGCTGCGGCGAACGCAGGCATCTTGTGAAGGAACCCGACCGGACGGTCACGGTGGTCGCACCGCGCCCCACCAGCGGGTGCGCTCGCTTGCACGCCGTGGCGTCGCCCAGGACGTGCCCGCAGCGCCGATCGCGTGGTCTGATCGTTTCAGGAGTGCGGGCGCCCCGCTGCGGGCCTCGAGGGGCCTGTGCGGGTCCCGCCAGGGCTCGGCCCGCGCTCGCGAGCAGCAAAGAGGAGCGAGCATGACCGCGAAGAGCACCGAGCCCGACGCCCACCCCGCCGACGCACCCGACCCGGAGGATCCCCGCAAGCCGGACTCGCCGACGGAGGTGACCGCACCCTCATGGAAGTACGTGCTGCGCACCACCATCCGAGAGTTCTCGGCCGACGCCTGCACCGACCTCGCCGCGGGTCTGACCTACCGCGCTGTCCTGTCGATCTTCCCCGCCCTGATCGCGCTGGTGTCGATCCTCAGCCTCTTCGGGCAGGACGAGCAGTCGGTCACCTCGGTGCTCGACCAGGCAGAGGGCATCGTGCCGCCCGACGCCTGGGAGACGGTGCGCCCCGCGCTCGAATCGATCCTCACCGCGCCCGCCGCCGGGCTCGGCCTGATCATCGGCCTGATCACGGCGCTGTGGTCGGCCTCGACCTACACCAAGGCCTTCGGCCGCGCGATGAACATCATCCACGACGTGCCCGAGGGGCGCGGGGCGATCACACTCAACCTGCAGATGTACCTGCTGACCGCGCTGTTCCTGATCCTCGGTGCGGTGGGTCTGCTGATCTTTGTGCTCTCCGGGCCCGTCGCCGAGGCCGTGGGCAGCGCCATCGGCCTGGGCTCGGTCGCCGTGACGGTGTGGAACATCGCGAAGTGGTTCGTGCTGGCCGCGATCGTGGTGCTGGTGGTGGCGCTGCTCTACTACGCGACGCCCAACGTGCAGCAGCCCCGGTTCCGCTGGATCAGCCTCGGTGCGCTGATCGCGATCGCCGTCGCCGTGCTCGCGAGCGTCGGCTTCTTCCTCTACGTCTCGAACTTCGGCAGCTATGACGCCACCTACGGCGCGCTGGCCGGCGTGATCATCCTGCTGTTGTGGATCTACCTGATCAACGTGATCCTGCTGTTCGGTGCCGAGGTGGACAGCGAGATCGAGCGCGGCCGCGAGCTGCAGGCCGGCATACCCGCGGAGGAGGAGCTGCAGCTGCCGCCGCGCGACACCAAGGCCAGCGACAAGAAGGCGAAGAAGGACGCGGCGGACGTCGAGCGCGGCCGGAACCTGCGCGAGAGCGCCGGACGCAGCCAGGAGGACCCCGCCGCCGGTCCCTCGAGCCCGTCGGCCGATCCTTCCGCGGAGACCGACCGGCGCTCCTGAGCCGCGGGCACCGGAGTGCGAGAGCGCCGCAGCAGCACGGAGATCGCGCAGACCGTAGATGTCAGAGCGAACGTCAGCTCTCGCGGCGGCGCGGCGCTCATGCGCGATGCGCGCCGTCAGTCCCAGGGGTGCTCCAGCTGGCACGCGGAACCGGTGCATGGCCGTGCGCTCGCCGCCGAAGAGGAAGGCCTTCCGCGCACTCTCGCGGACGGCTCCGACGAGGCAGTCCTGGTGGCGCAGATGCCGTTGGGTGATGCCGATGACGAAGTGCGAGCACTCGCATCCCTTCACTTGACCACCTGCACCATCGCCAACGGCTCTCGCAAGGACGGTCGCGCCTGGTGTGCCGAGGGTGCGCTGGACGAGGAGGGCAGCATCACCAGCGCCCGGATTCGTGCCGATCTGCTCGACACCGACGGGGCCGTCTGCGATGTCCTTGGTGCAGAGACGACGGCTCGCGATCGCATCGATCTCTACAGGCACCACCGTCTGCTCTCGCTCGAACTCGTGGAGGACATCTCCGAGAACCCATGCGGCTCCGCAGTGCGGGTCTCGGCGCGTGTGCGGTGACGACGTCCGAGAGCAGGAAAGCGCACCCCGTGCAAGGAGTGGGAGTGGCGATGGAGGCGACGTCGACCTCCATCGAGGAATGCACTACGGCAGAGGCCAGGAGTTCCGGGCGGCGGTCATTGCTCGGCAGGCCCCTCGACGGGCAGGCGCACCGTGAAGCTCGAACCCACGCCCCGTTCCGAGGCGACCGTGATGTCGCCCCCGTGGGCGCGCACGAATCCGCGGGAGATCGCGAGCCCCAGCCCGGTGCCGGGGACCGCGGCGTTGCGCACATGCTCGGTGCGATAGAAGTTCTCGAACACGTGCCCGCGCTCCTGCTCTGTCATCCCGATTCAGCCCCTACCAGTTCTGGAGCGAACGCAACGCCTACACCGCCGGCATCAAGGTGGTGTGGCGGGGCAACGTGTACATCGCCAAGTGGTGGAACGAGGGCGAGCGCCTGACAACCCCGTGCTCCAGGACTCCGAGACGCCATGGACCCTGATCGGTCCGGTTCTCGCAGGGGAGACCCCCGCCCCCACCCTCGAGGTGCCCGACGACATCGCGCCCGCATGGACCGGATCCGCCACCTATGAAGGCGGAGAGATCGTGCTGTTCGACGGCACCCTCTACCAGGCCCGCTGGTGGACCCAGGGCGACAGCCCCGAGAGCGCTCACGTCGACGCGAGCGCCTCGCCCTGGCGGATCCTCGACGAGGACGAGGTGACTGAACTGGTCGAATCAGGGGGAGTCGCCGCGAGAACCTCGGCCCCCTCCGACGGGGGCGGCGACTGAGTCGGTGGAGCCCGTGCTTCTCCGGTGGCGATGCGCATGATGGCGACCCCGTAGTCGGAGTGTCGGCGGCGATGAACCAGGTGATGACTCGGCTCCCACTGCTGGTGGCCCTACCGCGAGATCCTCGCCCAGCTGATCATCCTGCTCGGCACGCACCTCAGCATCGCGGTGCTGAGGGGGCTGACGTTCTTCTCCGGAATCATGGCCTCCGCCGATGCGGGGCTGGTCTCGAGCGCCACCTGGATCGCCACCGTCACCTGGCTGCGCACCGCGGCCATCGAGAACCGCATGAGCGGGCGGTGCGGGAACGATGCCGCGGGAAGGAGGATGCTTCCGCGCAGGAGGGACCCAGGGAGGTCGCAGCGGTGCGATCCTCCGGCACAGCGAGCAGCCCGGACACGGCGTACTCGATGCCGCTCGCCCCGAGCCGGCGTGCATGGCGGCAAGCGGCGGCTGGCTCCGGCGCCTATGCCCGGAACCGCTCCACATACCGCTCGAAGTCCCATGCCTCGCGGGCATCGTCCCCGTCGAGGAACGTCGTCGCCGCCTCACGACCCTTGCGATACAGCAGCTCACGCTCGGCCTCGGAGAGGTCGAACTGGGTGGGACGCACCGCGGCGGTGTCGATGAAGATCGTGCGCGCCACGGCGTGGGAGGCGTCGATGTGCATCCGGTCGTAGAACCCGGTGACGGTGTCCACCACCGCCTTGCCGAAGGAGAGCGGGCCCCGGATGTGGTTGCGCACCCCGAAATCCGCCTCGGGCTTCGCGGAGAGCTTGAGGCCGAAGGTGGGCCAGCGGGGCGGCTCGCCGCCTGGGCGGTCGAAGACCGAGGTCGGGAAGTTCGAGAGCATCCCACCGTCCACCAGCACGGACGTCCTGCCGTGGGTGTTCTTCCACCGCACGGGGCGGAAGAACAGCGGGATCGAGGCCGAGGCCCGCACCGCCTCCACCACCCGCAGCTGCTCCGGCCCGGTGCCGAAGGCGTCAGCGTCCGTCGGCAGATAGCGCAGGCGGCCCGCGCTCAGATCCGAGGCGGTCACCACCAGGCGGAAGGCCTGCGCTCCGCTCAGTTGCTGGGCCGGGTCCGGGTCGCGATAGCGCAGATCCGCGAAGGTGCCGGTCCAGTCCGGTCCTGCGTGCTCTTCCAGCTGCCGCTCGAGCCAGGCCGCGAGCGCGTCCCCGCGATGCACACCCAGGTGCGCGAGGATCGCCAGGCCCTTGCCCAGCATCGTCCGGGTCCACCACGGGCCGTCCTCGAACTCGCGGTAGTCCGTTCCGCGCAGGATCTCCACCATCTCCGTGCCGGAGATCCCCGAGGTGGCCAGCGCTCCCGCGATCGCGCCGGCGGAGGAGCCCGCCACCCGGTTCACCCGGTAGCCGCGCTCCTCGAGCACCTCGATGGCGCCAGCCAGGGCGATGCCCTTGACCCCGCCGCCCTCCATCACGAGGTCGACCCGACGCGAGAGCTCCTCGCCCCCGCCCTGCGCAGATTTGCCCTCAGCCCCGACGTGCGCAGATTTGCCCTCATCTCTCGAGTGCAGGGCGGCGCTCGGCGGGGTGTCGGGCGAGACGGCAGGCTGCGGGGACGTCATGGCGCCCAGGCTAGGGGAGCGGTCCGACGCCGAGCCGACGCGGCCCGACCGCGGGCAGGCCGGTGGACAGATCCACGACGCAGGGATAGCGAACATGGGCGAATGGCGTGCTCGAAAGCCCATGTCTGCTGACCGGCCGACCTGCGACGGCGCGTCATGCAGGACCTCGCTCGGGCCGAAAGTTTTGTGCCTGCGGCGACTCATGCGAGCCCGCAGATGAGTCCTCACGGCCACAAAAGCTCACCGGCCCCGCGCCGGCCGGGTCCACGACGTCGCTTCCCGCCGCCGAGACGTGGCGATGTGACGGTATTGGGCCTCATACCGTCACAAACTCAGGTCTCGATCGCGTGTTGCCCGGTCTGCCCCGTCCAGCCCGCACCCCGCGCCGTCCCGTCCTGCCCCCACCCACGCAACAACCCACCGAGGCCGATGCGATCGCTCGCACCGACCCCGGCGGGTCAGAATCCTGCGGAGGCCCTGGTCAGAGCGCCCTGCTCGGACGCTCTGCTGAGAACCCCCTGCTCAGAGCGTCTTCGCCAGCGGGTCGAAGCCCTCGGGCAGCACCGGCACGGGGTCTACCGACGACTCGACGGTGACGAACTCGCCGCGCTCGGCCGACTCCTCCGCGGAGAGCATGATGTCCAGCACGTGGTAGCCCACCTCGCCGCTCGCCACGTGCGGGCGACCGTCCTGGATGGCGCGGACCATGTCCAGCAGGCCCAGGCCGCGCCCGGTGACCGGGCCCTCCTGCTGGATCTCGATCCACTCCTGCACGGGCGGGGCCTCGCCGAAGGACTCGAAGGGGCGCACGTAGGCGATGCGGCCCTCGAACATGTTCGGGTCGGGGATCGAGAGCGAGCCCTCGGTGCCGTGGATCTCGACGATGCCCTGACGCGCGAGCGGCGAGTCGAAGCTGACCAGCGACGTGCCGGTCTGGCCGCCCTCGAACTGGGTGAGCACGGAGATGGTCGACGGCGGCTCGACGGGGAACTTCTGCCCCTTGTTCGGGCCGACGAGGATCTCGCGCTCCTCCTGCGCCTTCAGACCCATCGCGGCGACCTTCTCGACGGTGCCGAAGAGGCTCACCAGGGTGGTGAAGTAGTACGGGCCGATGTCCAGCAGCGGGCCGGCGCCCTTGGCGAAGAGGAAGGCGGGGCTCGGGTGGAAGACCTCCGGGCCCTGCCACTGCATGGAGGTCTGCGCGAACAGCGGGCGGCCGATGAGGCCGTCGAGGATCGCGCGCTTGGCGGTCTGGACGCCGGCGCCGAGCACGGTGTCGGGGGCGCAGCCGATGCGCAGCCCGGCCTCGTCGGCCTGCTTGAGCAGCGCGGCGGTGGACTCGCGGTCCAGGCCCAGCGGCTTCTCGGTCCACACGTGCTTGCCTGCGGCGATCGCCTGCGAGGAGATCTCCGTGTGCACGGCGGGGATGGTCAGGTTCACGACGACCTGCACGCCCGGGTGGTCCAGCACGTCCTGCGCGGTGCCGGAGGCGGGGATGCCGTACTTCTCGGCCTGGGCCGCGGCGACCTCGGTGTTGAGATCGCCGAGGATCAGGACCTCGAGGTCAGGGAAGGTGGTGAGGTTCGTCAGGTACTGGTCGGAGATGACTCCGGTGCCGATGAAGCCGACGCCCACGGGGCCGTTGAAAGGGGTGCTCATGCTGCGAGTCCTCCGTCGATCAGGAAGCGGTAGCTGTTCTCGACGTCCTCGAACACGTCGCCGGGGGCGTTGTCGTACTCGATGACGGCGTACTTGACGTTCGTCGCCGCCTTCATCGCCTCGACGGTGGGCACCTCGCCCTGGCCGGCGTGGCGCTGGTCCAGGCTCGAGGAGCTGAACTTGGGGGCGCCGGGGGCGAAGGGGTTGGACTCGGGCTTGATGCCGTCCTTGACGTGGATAGCGACGAGGCGGTCGCCGAGCTCCTGCACCAGCGCGACGACGTCCTGTCCGCCGACGAGGGCCCAGTACAGGTCCAGCTCGATCTCGACCGACGGATCGATCAGCGACAGGAAGCGCTGGTAGGCGG
This sequence comes from Brachybacterium atlanticum, assembly GCF_025669985.1. NCBI lineage: Bacteria > Bacillati > Actinomycetota > Actinomycetes > Micrococcales > Dermabacteraceae > Brachybacterium > Brachybacterium atlanticum. The sequence goes on from NZ_JAKJJW010000019.1 coordinate 30,772, forward strand.
TCTGGCCGTCGAAGTCCGCGAGGAACTCCTGGGCGTGGTTGTGGTAGCCGACCGCGAGGCCGAACTCCTTGGCCTTCTCGGAGGCGGCGTTGAGGCGCTCGGCGATGTCCTTCACGCCGTCCTCGGTGAGCCAGCGCTCGGTGGGGACCATCGGGTCGATGACGGTCTTCATGCCGATCTCGGCGGCGGCCTCGAACACGACCTCGTTGGAGGGGGTGGGGATGGAGCCGTCCGGGGTCCACAGCTCGTCGGAGAGCAGCGGGGCGTGGCCGGTGGGGGAGGCGAGGCCGGAGGCGTCCAGTGCCGCGCGGATCTCCTTCGGGCGGCGCACGAAGTCGAAGGCCTCGACGTTCTTCAGGCCGATGCCGGCGAGCTTGTCGAGGGAGCCGTTCATGTCTGCGGAGAACTCCGCGGCCAGCGTGTACAGCTGGACGGAGGCGAGGGGCAATGCCACGGGTGACCTGCTTTCGGTACGTCGTCGTCAGAGGGCGGGTCGCACTCGCCGGCCCGCGGCGCGCGAGGGGTGGGGCGGTGCGTGGGCGACAGCGTAGCACCGGATCCCACCAGTTGGAGGTTTTGTCTGGGATCGGCGGCCGACGGCGCATACTGTGGCGCCATGAGCACCGACGACGAGCCCGCCGAGGACCCTGCGAACCCTGCCGCGAGCTCCGAATCGAGCCCCGCCGGGGGTTCCGCGACCTCGGCAGACCGCCCCGCGACCCCTGCCGACGACGCCGCCGGACCGGCTGGTCCGTCGGCCGCCAGAGCGGCGCGGGCACGCGGCATCGGCCGTCAGGGCTCCTACTCCAAGGGCATCGCGCGGAGGCGGGAGATCCTCGACCGCGCGATCGAGGTGTTCCGCGACCGCGGGGCCGACGGCACCTCGCTGCGCCGGATCGCCGAGGCCATCGGCGTCTCCCACGGCGCGCTGCTGCACTACTTCTCCTCCCGTGAGGAGCTGCTGGTCGCCGTCTACGAGCATGCCGAGCGCAGGCGCGACCTCGACCGTCTCGAGCGGGAAGGTCCCACCGCCCTCGACGACGAGCTCGCCGTCGAGGTGATGGCCAATGCCGCGATGGCGAACCTCGAGGTGCCGGGGCTCGTCCAGCTCTACTCGACGCTGGTGGCGACCTCGCTGGAGAGCGAGCGCGGACCGGCGAAGGAATTCTTCACCGCCCGCTTCGAGAACGTGCGCGGCAGCCTCGCGACCCGCCTGCGCGAGGACCAGGCAGCGGGCCGGGTGCGAGCCGACGTCGACCCCGAGCAGATGGCGGCCCTGATCGTCGCCGCCTCGGACGGCCTGCAGATCCAATGGCTGCTCGAGCCCTCGATCCAGCTGCAGCAGACCCTCGAGCTGTTCGCGGTGCTGCTGGAGCCGTGAGGGGCTGACGGGGCAGTACGGGGGACGCGCATCGACGACAGGAGAATCACCGATGACCAGCGGATGCGGCTGCGGCTGCGGCACGCCCAGCCGGGAGCAGCTGCTCGGGGATCTGAACGTTCCGGCTGCCGGCCCGGCGCCCTCGGCCGGCGAAGGCCGCCACCAGATCCAGCAGATCACCGTCCCCGCCGGCGCCTTCATCATGGGCGACTCCTCCGGCGACAAGAACCGCGCCGACGGGGAGACGCCGCGCCACGAGGTCGCGCTCAGCGCCTTCGACATCGACGCCACGACCGTCACCAACGATGCCTTCGCCCGCTTCGTCGACGAGACCGGCTATGTCACCGAGGCCGAGAGCTTCGGGTTCTCCGCTGTCTTCCACCTCGCGTTCTCCGCGCCCGAGGAGGACGTGATGGGGCCGGCCGACGGCACCCCGTGGTGGGCCGGCGTGAAGGGTGCGGACTGGCGCCACCCCGGCGGTCGACACTCCGACCTCGACGGCCGCGGTGACCACCCGGCGGTGCACATCTCCTGGAACGACGCGATCGCCTACTGCGACTGGGCCGGGCGCCGACTGCCCACCGAGGCCGAATGGGAGTACGCGGCCCGTGGTGGGATCGACGGGGCGAAGTACCCCTGGGGCGATCAGGAGGTCGACGAGGGCGGCTGGCGCGCCAACATCTTCCAGGGCGAGTTCCCGCGCCGGAACACCTGCGAGGACGGCTACCTCACCACCGCGCCCGTGCGCAGCTTCGAGCCCAACGGCTACGGCCTGTGGCAGATGGTCGGCAACGTGTGGGAGTGGTGCGAGGACTGGTTCCACCCCGCCGCCTACCGCCGCGGCATCACCGCCGAGAAGCGCACACTGGTCACGGATCCCGTCGGTCCCGAGACCGGGCAGGCCCGCGTCATGCGCGGCGGCAGCTACCTCTGCCACCTCTCCTACTGCAACCGCTACCGCAACTCCGCCCGCTCGCAGAACACCCCCGACTCGTCGATGGGCAACGGCGGCTTCCGCACCCTCGGCCGGCGGCGCGGCGAGGCGTGATCGCGACGCGGCGCACTCATCGCTCAGGGCGAGCGGGCGCCGCACGCACTGGTGGTGAGCTCGCCGTGTCGAAGTCCCTGCTCGCCATCGCCCGCTCGCTGTGCGTGATGAGGTCCAGGACGTCGAGCGACACATAGGCGCGTTGCGCCCGCCCGATCGAGATCGGGTCGAGGATGCCGTACTCCGCCAGGCGTGCCAGTGCGTTCTGGGCCGCAGTCGTCGTCACCCCGTGCATCCGTGTCACCGTGGAGGTGGTGAGCACGGGCGTGCCGGGCAGGGCATCGAGGATGGTTGACAGGGCCGAGTCCCGACGGGTGGCGCGCACCCTGCCTTCGCGGTGCCGTGCGTCGCTGATGATCCGCGACCACTCCTCACGCAGCTCCGCGAGTCGCCGCTCCAGGTCCGCTGCCTGCTCGGCAGCGATGTGCACGGCATGGGCGAAGGTGCTGATCCAGGCATCGTACGCGGCGAAGACCTCGGGGGATCCCGGCCCTCCCTCGATCCGGAAGGCGCCGAGGCCGGCGATGTACTCCTCGTGGAGGGTCGCGAGCACCAAGCTCACCGGGAGGATCGCTTCCGAGGTGAGCCCGCGACGGGTGAGCACGGTGTGGATCAGTGCGCGGCCCACACGGCCGTTCCCGTCGGGGAAGGGGTGGATCGTCTCGAACTGCGCGTGGACCAGTGCGGCCTGCACGATCGGTGAATGAGCGGCGCCGGCCATGTACAGCACGAGGTCCTCGAGCAGGCTCCGCACCTGCTCCGGAGGGGGCGGTACATGCGCCGCGTCGAGGGGGTGGTAGCGCGAGCCGCCGATCCAGTTCTGTGTGGTGCGCACCCCCTGCAGATCTGGGGGGTCGGTGATGAGGGAGGACTGAAGGGTCTCGAGATCGCCGATGGTCAGCGCGTCCTTCGTCGAGAGCGCGTCGGAGGCGGCCCGCACGATCGTCATGTTCCGCGCGACCTGCTGGGCCGTTTCGGTCAGGCCCCGGACGTCCTCGTCGAGCGCGAGTTCTGCCAGGGCGACGTTCCGCGGACTGGGAGTGATCCCCTCGATGTAGGACGACGCGATCGCCTCCGAGCGCAGGAGGAACCGCGAGACCAGTCCCAGATCTCCATGCGAGCCACGGTTCAGTGAGCGGACCGCCCGCTCGGCCGCGGCGACCTCGGCGTCCACCGCGGGGCTGATGGCGAGGCGCATGCCCGCGAGCGCTGTGGGCGTGTAGGCGCGGTAGTCGCCCGAACGCCGATCGGAGCGAGGGATGCCGGAGTCGTGCGGGTTCTCCCAGTAGTGGCTCGAGTAGTGCCCCATGGATAGTCCCTAAGGTGGTGGGTAGAGCTCAAGGAGCCAAGGATAACCCTTAAAGTTGGATGAATGGCCGACGGGGGCCGCCTTAGGAGTTATCTCGGCGCCGATCGCCGCCGAGCGACTCGGCAGCTCTCTTCGACCTCCGACATCAGTCGGCCCACGGGGTCTCTCCCATCGGGCCGCCCTGGTCCGCTGTCGGCGCCCGACCATAGGCTGAGCCCGACCCCGACCCTCTGACCAGCGCCTCTCCGGCGCAGACGGGCTCCGCACGACAGGCCTGTCCCGCCCACGAGACCCACGAAGAAGGTCGATCCCCACGGCCACGCCGACCCTGCGCCGCTTCGGCCCGCTCCGAGACCGCCACTCGCGCCCGTATCTGATGACCGCCGGCCTGTCGATGATGGGCGACAACATCGAGCACGTGATCACCTACTGGGTGCTGTGGGAGGTGTTCGCCTCGCCCTGGCTGGTGGGCTTCCAGGTGATCAGCCACTGGCTGCCGTTCCTGCTGTTCTCGGTGCTGTTCGGCGGGCTCGCGGAGAAGTACGACTGCCGACGCATCATCCAGATCGCCCAGGGCCTCTTCGCGTTCGTGTCGCTGAGCTGGGGGCTGCTGTTCCTGACCGGGACGCTGGAGATGTGGAGCGCCTGCGTGCTGCTGGTGCTGCACGGCTGCGCCGGGGCGCTGTGGGGCCCGGCCGAGCAGCTTATGCTGCACGACTTCGCCGAGCCCGCCGAGCTGCCCAGCGCGGTGCGGCTGAACGCGACGTTCAAGTCCCTCGGCGTGCTCGCGGGGCCGGTCGTCGGCTCGCTCCTGCTGCTGCTCCTGGGGCCGACGTGGGGGATCCTCGCCAACATCGTCTTCTACCTGCCGATGACGCTGCTGATGCTGCGCACTCCGTTCACCGGCCACTCCCGCAGCGGCTTCGTGCGCCGCGAGCGGGTCTCGATCCTGGACACTCCGCGGGTGCTGCGCACGGTCGGCAGCGACAGGGTGCTGGTGGGCATGATCGCGCTCGCCGGCCTGATCGCGGTGTGCGTCGGCGCGTCGCTGCAGGTGGCGATGCCGAACTTCGCCCAGGTGCTCGGCGCCGGGGACGAGGGCGGGCTCGGCTACGGAGCGCTGCTGTTCGCCAACGGGATCGGGGGAGTGGTGGGCGGTTTCCTGCTCGAGGCCACCGGGATCCTGAAGGTCGACGTGCGCGGTGCGGTGATCGCGGCGGTGATGTTCGGGCTGACCTCGCTGATCGTCGCGACCACGACCAGCTATCCGATCGCGCTGATCGCGCTGGTGATCGGCGGCGTCGCGAATCTCGCCGCGACCGCGATCGGGCAGGCGCTCGTTCAGCTGCGCGCCCCGGAGGACCAGCGCGGCCGCGTCGTCGGCGTCTACTCGATGATCGGCAGCGGCATGCGCACCGGCAACGGCATCACGATCGGCTGGCTCGGCGCGCTGCTCGGCGTCAGCGGCGCCGTCGCCGTGGGCGGGCTCGCGCTCGTGGTCGGCGCGCTGCTGATCGGCGTGCTGATCGCGCTGCAGACCCGCCGCGGCGCCCCCGCCTGACGCGGGCTCCGGCGAACCATCGCCCCTCCACGGGCCGGTCCCCGCATCGGGCGTTCCGACCGGCGCCGGCTCCGCATCGCTCGGCCCGACCAGCGCGGAGCACACGTTCTGTGGGCCCACGACTCATGCGGCGGCCGACATCGGTCCTCCAGGCCACAAAACCTGCGTCGTCGAGGCACTCGGCCCGGTGAACGAGCAGTCACCGTGGGGCGGTGCGGGTCGGCGCCGGCCGACGGTTCAGCGTCCGCGGCGGATCTGGTGGATCTTCAGCCCTACGCCGAGCAGGATCGCGGCGGCCGCGATCCCGGCGGGGACCAGCATGTTCGATCCGGTCGCGGCGAGCGCATCGCCGTCGGAGGACTCGGAGCCCGAGCCGTCGTCGCTCGAGCCGCCGTTGTCGGAGCCTGCGGGCACCTCGATCTCGGAGGCGTCGGCCGACGGGTCGATCACCGTGCGGGCCTGGTCGGGAGTCGTGCCGACCGAGCCCGAGGACACGCCGCTTGAGAAGAGCTTGGTCATCAGCACCGCGAGCGCGGCCGACTGCTTATGGTCCGCGGTCGTCTCCTGCGGGGCGGCCGGGAAGTCGTTGGTCGCCGAGCCGGGGGCGGCCGGCGGCTGGGCAGGGGCGCTGCCCCTGCTCGCGGCGTTGCCGTTCGCGGCCGATGCCGAGGTGTCGCCGTCCTCCTCATCACCGGGGACGTGCTTGGTGGGGGAGTCGGACGCGGTGGTGTCGCCGCCCTCCTGCTCCTCCTCGGAGTCTTCGGTGTCGTCGGACCTGCCCTTGTCCTCGGTGTCCTGCTTCTGGTCGTCGTCGGAGCCGGAGTCTTCGGTGTCGGAGCCGCCGTCGACTACCTCGTCGTTGTCCGAGTTCTGGTCGTCGCCGCCCTGCTCCTGGCCAGTGTCTTCCGAGCCGTCGCCGTTCTCACCGGACTCCGCGGAGTCGTCGCCTCCGTCGCCGCCTTCGCCGGACCCTGATTCGCTGTCGTCGGAGCCGCCGCTCTCGCCGGAGCCGTTGTCTCCGCCGCCTTCGTCCCCGCCGGAGCCATTGTCTCCGCCGCTTTCACCGTTGTCCTCGACCACGACGGTGAAAGTTCGGTTGTCATTCCACCCGTCTTGCATCGAGAGAACGAAGCTGTAGATGTCTCCGTTCTCGGCGTCTTCTGGAACCGTATAGGTCCACGTCTGCTCACCGCCCGGGGTCGCATCTCCACCGCCCTCGGGGTCGTCTTCTCCGGCGCCGCCGGGCGGAACGACCTTCGCGGTGATCGGTCCACGCTCGGGCAGGCACGTCACGGTCAGCGTGACGGTGTCACCGGGTGCGACTTCGCTCGCTGAGATGGCGAGGACCGGGACGTAATCGGGGTCCATCTCGCAATTGCTCGGCTGTTCACCACCGCCGCCATCGGACGGATCACCAGGCGCGGCATACACCGCCGAGGGTCCGGCAGCGAACGCCGCGAGGAGCAGCAGCCCGGCAGAGGACTGGGCGACGGTACGGCGGACAGACATCGGAACCCTTCGGGTGAACGGGGAGGACCAGCCATACTGTAAGAGGCGACGGCGCCCCGGGGGACCTCGATGAATTCATCCCCCGGCAAACTTTTCACGAACACCACTGGGGTGCGCATCGGAGGAGCCTGTGATGATCCTGGAAGAATTCGGCGCCGGAATCGCCCCTGACCTGCAGGGGAGCGAGCCGCCCGAGGTCCTGTCGGAGCAGTGGGCCCACCAGATCGCCGAGGACGCCTCCGCGGTGGTGAGAGAGATCGCGACCGTCGTCGAGGGCAAGGAGGAAGTGGCCCGGATCGCGGTGCTGGTGCTCCTGGCCGGCGGGCACCTGCTGATCGAGGACATCCCCGGCGTCGGCAAGACGATGCTCGCCAAGTCTCTCTCCGCCGCGCTCGGCGCGGACCGCCACCGCATCCAGTTCACCCCCGACCTGCTGCCCGGCGACGTGACCGGCGCGAGCGTGTTCAACCAGGCCAGCGGCGAGTTCGAGTTCCGTCCCGGCGCCGTGTTCACACAGATCCTGCTGGCCGACGAGATCAACCGCGCCTCCCCGAAGACCCAGTCCGCCCTGCTCGAGGCGATGGAGGAGCGGCAGGTCAGCGTCGACGGCACCACCTACGCGCTCGCCGAGCCGTTCATGGTCGTCGCCACCGCCAACCCCGTCGAGATGGAGGGCACCTACCGCCTCCCCGAGGCGCAGCGCGACCGCTTCCTCGCCCAGACCTCGATGGGCTATCCCGTCGCCTCCGCCGAGGCGCGGATGCTCGAGGCGCAGGCCGGGCCCGTGGCCGAGGGGGACCGGGACGTGGTCGACGCGGTCCGCCGGCGCACCAGCCCCGAGCGGATCGCCGCCCAGGTGCGGGCGGTGCGCAGCGTCTACGCCTCGCCCGTGATCCTGCAGTACGTGGTGCGCCTGGCGGAGGCGACCCGCTCCCACCCCCAGGTCACCCTCGGCGCCTCGCCCCGCGCGGCCGTGCACCTGGTGCGCGCGGCGAAGGCGAACGCCGCGCTCGCCGCCCGCACCTTCGTCACCCCCCAGGACATCGCCGACGTCATCTTCCCCGTCTGGCGCCACCGGCTCCATCTGACCCCGCAGGCGCTCTCCCGCGGCGCGAGCGCCGGGGAGCTCGTGGACCAGGTCCTGCGCAGCACCCCGCAGACGTGAGGGGCCGCGCACGCACGATCCTCCGCCCCACCGGGCGGGGCGTCGTCGTGCTCGTGGCCTGCGCGGCGCTGTGGCTGCTGGGCGACCTCACCCGCATCGAGCCCGCCCGGCAGCTCGCCGCCGGCCTCGTGCTGGTCCTCGCCGTCGGAGCGATCGGGATCCTCGTCGTCAGTCACGGGATCTCCCCGCGGCGCCGGGTCGTGGACGACGCGGTGCCCGTCGGCGGCTCCGCCCGCGTGATGCTCGAGATGCGGGACCGCCCGTGGATCACCGTGGTGCCGCTCGGCCGGGGCGTGGTGCGCGAGCACCTTCCGGAGGAGCTCGGCGGCCAGGGCGACCTGCCGCTGGCGAGGCGGATGCCGCACGTGCTGCGCGTGAGTCGGCGCGGCGGCCATGCGCTGGGCCCGTACTCGGTCCTGGTGCGCGACGTGTTCGGGCTGTTCCACCTCTGCCGCACCGTCGAGGACGGCCTGCGGATCACCGGCCTGCCCGTGGTGGCCGAGATGTCGACCGCCGCGGAGCGCTCCACCGGCATCGCCGACAGCGCCGTGGCCGCCGCGGCGCCCGTCGCGGGGGTGGGGGAGATCGGCCCGATCGCCCGCCCCTACGCCACCGGCGACGACATCCGCCGCATCCACTGGCGGGCCAGCGCCCGCACCGGCACGCTGATGACCCGCGAGGACGAGCCGACCGCGGGCCGCAGCGCCGTGGTCGTGCTGGACACCACCCGGCGGGACGGGCTCGAGGGGCAGGTCGAGGAGGCGCTCGTCTCCCATGCCGCGACCGTGCTGGACTCCCTGGGTCGGAACGGCTGGGAGGTGCGGATCGTGGACGCCTCGGGCGACGAGATCACCCGCACCCAGCGCCGACGCGGCGTCCCCGGCCCGTCCCTGCTGGGCGGCGAGGCCGACGCGCTCGAGCGCCGCGCCTCCCTCCTCGCGCTCGCCGAGGTCGACTTCGACGACGACGAGCAGCACGGCGTGGGCCGCGACCACGCCGCCGGTCATGCCGAGCTCGCCATCGCGCTCGGCGCCGACCTGGGCGAGCCCTTCGCCGGCCTCGAGCTGGACCGCTTCGCCGGCCGCGCCACGCGCCGCACCGCGATCGCGCTGGAGGCGGCGCTGCCCGAGGAGGAGCCCGAGACGCCCCGTCGTGCCCGCCGCGTCGGCCCCGCCGACGGCGACGACTTCGGCCACGCCCACGAGCAGCACGCCGAGCAGCTCGCCGCCGCGCGCTCACAGCGGCCGCCGCGTCGCTCGCGCCTGGGCACCTGGGCCCTCGTGCGCGGCTCCTCCGCCGACACCCTCGACGACCTGCTCACCACCGCCGTGGAGGAGCAGCGATGAGCCCGCTGATGGGCCGCCCCTCCCTCGAGGGCCCCCACCTCACCGGCCGCGCCCTGCTGCTCCTGATCGCGCTGCTGCTCGCCGCCGCGCCCACCTCCCAGCTGCTGGCCGGCACCTCCTGGCTCGTGCTGACCCTGACCGGCGCCGCCCCCGTGATCCTCGGCGGGATCGTGCTGCGTCACCTGCTCTCCCGCACCGTGCTGGTGCCGCTGCTCCAGCTGGGTCTGATCCTCGTGCTGATGCTCGTCGTCGAGAAGGCGCAGGGGCTCGCCCCGTGGTCCGAGGGGCCGGTCGCGGTCCTCGCCTCCCAGCCCGAGGTGCTGCGGCTCGGCGTGCAGGAGCTCGCCTCCGGCCTGCCGCCGCTGGTCCTCGGCGCGCCCGGGACCGTGATCATCGTCGTGCTCGTCGCGCTGCTCGCCCTGCTGCTGGACCTGCTGTACCTCGACCTCGGCTGGCACACCCCCACCGCTCTGCTGCTGATGGGCACCGTGCTCGTGCCCGCGCTGCAGCAGCCCTCGGGCGGGGCGTGGTGGCAGGTGGCCGCGCCGGTCGCCGCCGGTGCCGCGGTCCTCGCCGTCCGCACCGTCCACGGGGACCCCCGCTATCTCGAGGGGGACCGCCGCCCGCAGGCCGGGCCCGTCCCCACTCCGGGTCGCACCCTCGGCGCCGCAGTGCTGTGCGTCGCGCTCGTCGCCGCCGGCGCCCCCGTGCTCGGCGCGGCCCTGCCCCAGCTGGTCCCGCCGCGGATCGCGCTGAACGTCGACGTGCTGAACCGCTGGCAGGACCCCGACACCCCGCAGCTCGGCCCCGTCATGATCGACGACGACGTCTCCGTGCGCCGCTCCCTGCTCGAGCAGTCCGACACCGAGGTGCTGCGCTATACCACCACCGCCGAGGACCCCTCCTACCTGCGCCTGCGCACCCTGAACCGCTTCGACGGGGAGACCTTCCACGCCGGCGACGGGGAGGAGCCGGACCTCGCCTCCTCCTTCTCCGACGCCCGAGACGACGGCAGGGCGGTCAGCGACGGCACGGGAGACCTCGAGGAGACCGACGTGGAGGTGATGAGCCTGGGCGGTGACCGACTGCCGATGCCGGAGAACGTGCGCGAGGTGAGCTCCCCGACCCCGGCGCTGGAGCGTGCGCTGACCCTGCGACCGGTCGACGGCGAGGCGGAGCTCGAGTTCGTCCCCGAGGGCCTGACCGGTCAGCAGTACACCGTGCTCTCCGAGCCGCGCTCCTCCACCCCCGAGCAGCTGCGCGCCGTCACGCCCGCCGCGGCGAGCGCCCCCTTCGACACCGGCTACACCGACCGCGCCGAGGTGCCGCAGGTCGCGGCCGACCTCGCCGAGCAGCTCGTCCAGGACGCCGGGGCGGAGAACGGCTTCGACGCGGCCGTCGCCTTCCAGGACTACTTCCGCACCGCCTTCGCCTACTCCCTCACCGTGAACACCCCGCCGGGGGAGGACCCGCTGGAGTCCTTCCTCGAGGACCGCATCGGCTACTGCGAGCAGTTCGCCTCGACCTTCGCGCTGATGATGACCGCGCAGGGATATCCCACACGGGTCGTCATCGGCTTCACCGCCGGGGACTCCGACGGGGACGAGCGCACCGTCAGCGCCCGCAACGCCCACGCCTGGCCCGAAGTGTGGTTCGGCCCCGAGCACGGCTGGGTCCAGTTCGAGCCCACCCCCGCCGCCGCGAACAACGGCGTGCGCACCCCCGAGGTCACCGACCTCTCCGCGAGCGAGGAGGACGTCGAGACCCCCGAGACGACCCCCGACACCCCGACCGCGGACGAGGAGAGCGCGAGCAGCGAGGAGGGCACCACCGAGGAGCAGAGCAGCGCGAGCACCGAGGAGGACGAGACCGCCGAGCAGGGCCCCTCACCCCAGACGGTCCAGCGCATCGAGTGGGGCACCGTGAGCGTGCTCGGCCTCGGCGCGCTCCTGACCGCCGCCGCGGCCGCCGTGGTGCTGGTGATCCGGCGCCGACGGATCCGACATCGCGAGGAGCGCTGGGCGACGCTCGGCGGCGGAGCGGGGGAGCGCGGCGCAGGAGACGGCGGGAGCGGAGAGCCCGCTGCGGAGAGCGGGGGCGGCCCGTCCCGTACGGCGAGCGACGGCTCCGTCGCCGCGCTCGAGGCCGAGCGGCTGCGCCGCGTCGCCGGCGAGCTGGCCTGGTCGGAGCTGACCCACGAGCTCGAGGTGCGGGCGACGGCGATCCGCTGGCTGGGCCTCACCGGCGCCTGGGGGAGGCCGCCGACGCGCCTCGCGATGGACCCGGCGCTGCCCCCGCACCGCGCCGTCGAGCAGCTGCTGGAACGCATCGCGGAGGGCACGCCCGAGGTCACCGCCGAGGACCGCGCCGCCGCCGCCCGCCTCGCCGACGCCTATACCGCCGCCGCCTACGCCGCACCGCTGCCCGCAGCCGCGAGAACGACCGGGCACGACGGCGCGAGGGCCACGCCGGCAGGCACGGCGGCCAGGGGCGACGCCGAGACCGCCCCCGCGGAGGAGCGCCTTCAGCACCCCCTGCGGCATGACGCCGACCGGATCGTCGGGCTCATCCGCACCGCGCGCTGAGCCGCGCGGGGCCGGATCAGTCCTGGGAGGGGGCGGCGACGTCGGCCGCGCCGGGAGCGTCCTCGGCCGCTGCCCTGTTCTCCCGCGCCCCGGCATTCAGGCCGAAGAGGCGGTGCGGGGCCTGCTCCTCGAAGATCCGTGCCGCGCGCAGCGAGTCGACCTCGCCCACCACGGGGTTCGGCTGGTGGGTCCCGCGGGTGCCGCCGTACAGCGAGACGAGGTTCATCGCGACCGCGCGCTGGTTGCGGTGGCCGAGCATCTTCGTGATGTGCACGCCGAGCCAGGCCGCCCAGCCGAGCGATCCGGAGAGCCCGCCGAGCACCGGGATCTCCGCGATCGCGGCGTGGCGGCCGATCGTGGCCATCGTGCCGAGGTTCGTGTACGAGAACTTCGGACGCGCCCTTCCCCCGACGTCGGCGGCGATGGACTTCGCGACCGCCGCGCCGGTCTGGATCGCGGGCTGCGCGAGCTGGGGGAGGGCCTCGTCCTGGGCGGCGACGTCGCCGGCGGCGTACACCCCCGGCATGCCCTCGACCTGCAGATGGTCGTCCACGGCGATGCGGCCGCGCCTGTCCTGCGGCAGGCCCCACCGGGAGACCGCCTCGGGGATCGCGACGCCGGCGGCCCAGATCGTGATGTCGGACTCGAGGATCGAACCGTCGTCGAGGACCACGTGGTCGTAGCCGACCTCCCTCACGCCGTGGCCGAGACGCAGCACGACCCCGCGGTCGCGCAGCTCGTCGGCGGCGTACTGGCGGTACTTGTCGCTGAACTCCTTGAGCAGCTCGTCGCCGCGCTGCAGCACCGTGAGCTGCAGGGTCCCCGGATCCATCTCGGGATAGAGGATGTCCAGCTCCTGCATGCGGAAGTCCGCCAGGGCGCCGGCGATCTCCACGCCCGTCGGCCCGCCGCCGACGATGCAGACGTGGAGCTTGTCGTGGGTGACGCCGGCCTCGCGGCTGGAGCGCTCGAGCTCGGAGAAGACCCGGTCGCGGATGGCGAGGGCCTGCGCGCGCGTGTACATCGGCATCGCGTGCTCCTCGGCGCCGGGGGTGCCGAAGTAGGTGGTGGTCGCGCCGTTTGCGAGCACGAGGTAGTCGTAGGAGAGCTCCTGATCGCCGCGCTGGCCCTCGTTGAGCGTGACGACCTTCCGCTCGGGGTCGACGCCGACCACCTCGCCCTGGCGATAGCGCATGTTGGGGACCTTCAACGAGAGGCCGCGCAGGAACATGGTGACGTCGCCCGGGTTCAGACCAGCGGTCGCCACCTGGTACAGCAGCGGCTGGAAGGTCTTGTAGACGTTGCGGTCGATCAGGGTGACGCGCACGCGGGCGTCGCGCAGGCCCAGCACGGCGTTAGCACCGGCGAATCCACCGCCCACGATGACCACGTGGGGCCAGCTCGCGCCGTCCTTCGCGGGGACCGTGGGACGGCGGGTGAGGAAGGGCAGCGACATGGGAAGGACTCCTAGGGGCGACGCATCGGCCGACGGGGCGCGGCGGTGGCCGGCCGGGTCGTGCACCGCGTCTGATCGAGAGGGAGAGCGGCGGAGTGAGCGGGCTTCGGGCGGAGGCGGGATGCCCGTCGGCCGGTCCGAGATCGTCGGGCCGATGCCGCAATGCGGGCGACCCGGTCCGTCCAGAGTCCTCACCGATGCTACCCATTTCCCCGCCCGACAGCACGGCCGAGCGCCGCACAGGTCGTCACGACTCACATCCTGCCCGGAGCTCTCGGCGGCCGCGGTCTCTCTGCTCGACACCGCCGACGACGGGCACGCAGCGGTCTCCGCCGTTGGCAAAGGGTTCGTCAAGCACGGCAACGATGCAGGTCAAGAAGCCAGCGCAGAGGGGCGGAGTTGATGAACTTTCGGTGACGGCTCGATACCGGTTCCGGGAAAACCGGTTCTAGAGCTTCCCGATGGGGTGAGATGACATGGCGCACACGTGCGCCCTCCTCGACTCCGCCTCGTCCCCGGGAGCCTCCTCCATGCGTGTCCACCCCGCCCGCCGCGCCGTCCGCGGTGCGACCGTCGGCCTCGGCGCCGCCGCCCTCGCCGTCTCCGGCGCCCTCGTCCCGATGGGCGCGGTCGCCGCCGAGCCCGGCCAGCAGATCACCCTGATGGGCTTCAACGACTTCCACGGCGCGCTCGGCGGCGCCTCGGCCCTGGCCTGCCAGGTCGAGACCGTGCGGGCGGAGAGCGACACCTCGTTCCTCTTCTCCGCCGGCGACAACGTGGGCGGCTCCGCCTTCGAGTCCGCGGTGCAGAACGACGAGCCGACGATCGACGTGCTCAACGCCCTCGGCGTCGACGCGACCGCGATCGGCAACCACGAGTACGACCAGGGGCAGGACGACCTCTTCGATCGCATCGAGCCGCGCACCGAGTTCGCCGACCTCGCCGCGAACGTCTACGACGCCGAGGGCAATCGGGCGCATGACGCATACCAGATCGTCGAGCGCGACGGCGTGAAGGTCGCCGTGATCGGCGCTGTCACCACGAAGACCGTCGGCAAGGTCAGCCCCGCCGCGATCGAGGGGCTCGAGTTCGGCGATCCCGTCGACGCGGTCAACGACGTGATGGACGAGCTCGAGGCCGAGGGCGTCGAGTACGACGCCGCGGTCGCGCTCTACCACGAGGGCGCCTCCGGCAGCGGCGAGCCCGGTGCCGCCCCCTCGAACAGCGATCCGATCTTCGAGAAGATCGTCTCCGAGACCGATCCCGAGGTCGACGCGATCTTCAACGGCGACTCGCACCGCACCTATGCCTACCAGGCCCCGGTCCCCGGCCAGGAGGGCGAGACCCGCCCGATCCTCCAGACCGGATCGAGCGCCGCGAACCTCGGAACCGTCACGCTGCAGCGCGGCGAGGGCGAGGACACCGACTGGGACGTCGCCGTCGAGCCGGCGCTGCGCCCCACCGGCGAGGAGTGCGGCACCACCACCGACGTCACCACCGAGGTCACCTCGATCGCGCAGACCGCGATCGACGAGGCCGCCGTCGTCGGCGCCGAGCCCGTCGGCTCGATCGCCGGTGACATCACCACCTCGTGGGACGACTCCAAGGCCTCGTACACCGATGGCGTGCGCGTCGCGAACGACCCGGTCACCAACCAGGCCACCACCAAGGGCGACAACCGCTTCCGCCACTCCGCGGCCGGCAACATGCTCGCCGACTCCATGAAGTGGTACCTCGAGGACGCGGGCCTGGACGGGGAGAACGAGGTCATCGGGTTCATGAATCCCGGCGGCATCCGCGCCGAGCTGTGGGACGCCTCCTCGCCCACCGGCGAGGGCGACGGCGTGGTCACCTACGCCGAGGCGAACGGCATGGTGCCCTTCGGCAACACCCTGAATTCCGGCGAGGTCTCCGGCGCCCAGTTCGCCCAGATGCTCGAGGAGCAGTGGCAGCGCACGGCCGACGGCGGCGGCGTGGACGAGGGCGACGAGTCCTTCCTCGCCTTCTCCGTCTCCGAGAACGTCGAGTACGCCTTCGACAGCAGCGCCCCGCAGGACGAGCGGGTCTTCGACGTGCGCGTGAACGGCGAGCCGATCGACCCCGAGGGGACCTACACGATCGTCACCGCGAGCTTCCTCTTCGAGGGCGGCGACAACATGTGGGCGCTCTCCGAGGCGCAGGACGTGCGTGACACCGGCGTGCTGGACCGCGACGCGTTCATCTCCTATCTCGAGGCGAACCCCGAGCTCGAGCCCGACTACTCGCAGCGCCAGATCGACGTGCAGTTCCTCGAGGGCGATGACGAGCGCTCCCCGACGCTGCTCCTCTCCGGCCTCGAGTCCCAGAGCCTCGGCGCCCCCGAGATCACCTCGGTGACCGTCGACGCGGGGGAGTACGGCACCTTCGAGGCGCCCTACGGCCCCGTCGAGGCCGCCGCCGACGGCGAGCAGCCCTCCACCATGGCCGCCTCGGACGGCCTCGCCGCCGAGGTCACGCTCACCGACTGGTACTGCGAGGTCCCGGCGGACACCGCCGAGGGCACCGTCGTCCCGCTGACCATCACCGCCGTCCCCGAGACCGGCACCGAGATCGTCTTCGACACCTACACCGAGATCACCGGCGACGCCCCCGAGGGATGCGACGACGACGGCTCGACCACCCCGCCCCCGGGCGACGGCGACGACGGGGACGACACCACCACCCCGCCACCCGGTGACGACGAGGGCGACGACCAGGGCTCGGATGATGACCAGGGCTCAGATGACGACCAGGGCGCGGGCGACGACCAGGGTTCTGACGACCAGGGCTCTGACGACCAGGGTTCTGACGACCAGGGCTCTGACGACCAGGGCTCTGACGACCAGGGCTCTGACGACCAGGGCTCTGACGACCAGGGCTCTGACGACCAGGGTTCTGACGACCAGGGCTCGGAAGACAGCCAGGGCACCAGTACCGGCGGCTCCACCGGGGCAGGCGCCTCCTCCGGCAGCTCCACCGCGGGCGACCCCGTCGGCGACGCCCCCACCACCGCTGACGGCCCCTCCGACCTCGCCCGCACCGGCACGAACGCGGGCGTCCTCGCCGCGATCGCCGGCGCGCTGACCCTCACGGGAGCGGGCGCGATCGGCCTTCGACATCGCGTCGGCCGACGCTGATGAGCTCCTGACCACGGAGGGGCCGGACCTCCTCGGAGACCCGGCCCCTCCTCTCCTGTCCGCCCCTCGTCCCGCCGCCCTCCTACCTCCCTCTCCCCGCCCTCCCACCAAGGAGAACCGCATGTCACCGCGCACCACGGGCGACGCCCTCCGCATCCGCTTCACGCGGGTCGGGGTGGCCGTCGCCGCTCTCGCCCTCGGAGCCTCCGCCCTGCCCGGCCTCACCCCCGCCGCCGACGCCGCCGTCGTCGCCCCGGGCGACCTGCAGATCAACGAGATCTACGGCGGCGGCGGCAACTCCGGCTCGACCTTCACCCACGACTTCGTCGAGCTCGTGAACACCTCCGATCAGCCGATCGACCTCGCCGGCTGGTCCCTCCAGTACGCCTCCGCGACCGGCACCTTCAACTCGTCGGGCGTCCTCGCCCTCGAGGGCACCGTCCCCGCCGGCGGCACCTTCCTGATCCAGCTCGCGAAGGGCGCCGGCGGCACCGAGGCGCTGCCCGAGCCGGACCTCATCGGCACCACCGCCGTCTCCGGCAGTCAGGGCGTCTTCGCCCTCTCGGACTCCGACGGCCACCTGGTCTGCACCGGTGCGACCTGCGCCGAGGACCCGGCCGTCGTCGACCTCGTCGGCTGGGGCGGCGCGACCACCTTCTCCGGCACCGCGCCCGCCCCGCGCACCACGAACGCGACCTCCGTCGCGCGCGTCGCCGCGACCGGCGAGAACTCCACCGACTTCGTCGCCGGTGAGCCCACGCCCACCAACTCCGGCGGCGACGGCGCCGATCCCGAGGAGCCGGAGGAGCCGGAAGAGCCCGGCGAGACGGTCGAGGCGAGCATCGCCGAGATCCAGGGCACCGGCGCGCAGAGCCCGATGGTCGGGAAGGACGTGGTCACCGAGGGCGTGGTCACCGCGGTCTACGCGACCGGCGGCCTGAACGGCTACGTCATCCAGACCGGCGGCACCGGCGGGGCGCTGGACTTCTCCACGCACACCGGCTCCACCGCCGTGTTCGTGCACTCCCCGGAGACCGCCTCCCAGGTCGCGATCGGCGACTCGGTGCGCGTGACCGGCGAGGTCTCCGAGTACTACGACTCCACCCAGATCTCCGTCGGCGCCGAGGGCCTCGAGCAGCTCGATCAGGCGCTCGAGCCCGCCCGGCCCGCGACCCTCGTCGGCGGCTTCCCCACCGAGGAGGCGCAGCGCGAGAGCATCGAGCACATGCTCTACCTGCCCGGCGCGGAGGAGTTCACCGTCACCGACGTGTACAGCACCAACCGCTTCGGCGAGGTGGGCCTCGCGATCGGCGACCAGCCGCTGCAGCAGGCCGGCGACATCATGCGCCCCGGCGCGGAGGCCACCGCCTACTACGAGAGCCGCGATGCGCTCAAGGTGCTGCTGGACGACGGCCGCACCACGAACTTCCAGAACAACCCCACCCAGCCGATGAGCTGGCTGACCACCGAGGAGCCCGTCCGGGTCGGGGCCACCCCCTCCTTCACCGAGCCCGTCGTGGTCGCCTACTCCTTCGACCAGTGGCGCCTGAACACCACCACCCCGTGGGAGTCGGCCTCGACCGACGGCGTCGACTTCGAGAACACCCGCCAGGTGACGCCCGACCCCGTCGGCGGTGACCTGCAGGTCAGCACCTTCAACGTGCTGAACTACTTCACCACCCTCGGCGAGGACACCCCCGGCTGCGAGCCCTACACCGACATCGACGGGAACGGCACCACCGTGCGCGGCGGCTGCGACCTGCGCGGCGCGTGGGGCGCCGACGACCTCGAGCGCCAGCAGTCCAAGATCGTCGACGCGATCTCCGGCACCGGCGCCGACGTGGTGGGACTGACCGAGATCGAGAACTCGGCCCGCCTCGGGGAGGAGGCCGACGAGGCCACCACCACCCTCGTCGCCGCGCTGAACGAGAAGGACGGCGAGGGCACCTGGGCCTACGTCCCCACCGGCGAGGCCTACGCCGCGCAGGGTCTGGACGGCGGCCAGGACGTGATCACCAACGCGATCATCTTCAAGCCCGCCGAGGTGCGCCCCGAGGGGCAGATGCAGATCCTGGCCGACGACCCCGCCTTCGACAACGCCCGCGAGCCGCTCGGCCAGGTGTTCGTGCCGATCGACGGCGACGGTGCCCAGCAGGTCGAGGGCGAGCCGTTCTTCTTCACCATCAACCACTTCAAGTCCAAGGGCTCGGCCGATGCCGAGGACTCCGGCCTCCCGGCCGACCCTGTCCAGGGCAACGCCCGCACCTCCCGCCTCCAGCAGGCCGAGGCGCTGCTGACCTGGGGCGAGCAGACCGCATCCGAGCTCGGCGTGAAGGACGTCCTGCACGGCGGCGACTTCAACTCCTACACCCAGGAGGAGCCCCTGCAGACGTTCTACGAGCAGGGCTTCGTCAACCTCGGCGAGACCCACGACCCGGAGGGCTGGTCCTACAGCTTCGGCGGCATGGTCGGCTCGCTCGACCACGTCATCGCCTCCCCGTCGGCCGCCGAGCGCGTCACCGGCGCCACCGACTGGCAGATCAACGGCCCCGAGTCGGTGATGGCCCAGTACGGCCGGTACCACAACAACGCGGTGGACCTCTACGAGAAGGGCCCCTTCGCCTCCTCCGACCACGACCCGATGATCGTGGGCCTGGACGCCGGGTACGAGGAGGCGCCGACCCTCCCGGACTTCACCGACGTGCGCTCCGACCACCCGTACTACGACGAGATCATGTGGGCGGCCGGCAGCGGCATCGTCCCGGGCGGGGAGGACGGCACCTTCCGTCCCACCCGCGCCGCGGACCGCGTCACCCTCGCCGCGGCCCTGTACGAGATGGCGGGCCGTCCCGAGGTGGAGGTCCCCGCGAGCTCGCCGTTCAAGGACGTGAAGGCCGATCACCCGCACTACGAGGCGATGCTGTGGGCCGAGTCCGAGGGCGTGCTCACCGTCAACAAGGGCGGCGCGTTCCGCCCGAGCGCGGCGCTGAGCCGGGGCATGGTCGCCGAGGCGCTGTACGCCGCAGCCGGCTCGCCCGCGGTGGGGTCGCCCAGCGGTGACGGGCAGGCCGACGCGATCGCGTGGCTGCAGGCCGAGGGCCTCGACGAGGGCATCGTGGACGGGGACGAGCTCCGCCCGAACGCCCGCGTCGACCGCGCCGAGACCGCCGCCTGGCTGTACCGTCTCGACCGCCTGTGAGCGCGGGGGCGGTGCCCGCCGCACTCTCCCGCCGCCTCGGACTGCGCGACGCGGTGGTGATCGGCCTCGCCTCGATGATCGGGGCCGGTGCCTTCGTCTCCCTCGGCGCCGCCCAGGACCTCGCCGGATCGCTCGCCCCGGCGGCGGTGCTGGTCGCCGCCGTGGTCGCGCTGTGCAATGCGACCTCGACTGCGCAGCTCGCCGCGCAGCACCCCGCCGCGGGCGGCACCTACCACTACGGCCGGGAGCGGCTCGGACCGTGGTGGGGGTTCCTCGCCGGCTGGTGCTTCGTGATCGGCAAGACCGCCTCCTGCGCCGCGATGGCGCTGGTCGTCGCCGCGTATCTCGTGCCCGAGCCGTTCCAGCGACCCGTCGCGGCGCTCCTGGTCGTGGTGCTGACGGCCGTGAACCTGGTCGGCATCACCCGCACTGCGGTGCTCGCCCGGGTGCTGGTCACGGTCGCGCTCGCCGCGCTCGTGCTGACCGGGGTGCGGCTGCTCGCCGGGGTCGTGGCGGGCGGGCCGACGGGAGGCGCGGGCGACGGGGCCGGTGCCGGGCTGTGGAAGGTGCCCGGTCCCCTCGCCGGGCAGGCCGTCGGGCTGTGGGACGGCGGTCTCGCGGCCGTCGCCGGCGCGGGGGAGGGCGGCGCTCTCGGCATCGTCCTCGCCCTCGCGCAGGCCGCGGCGCTGATGTTCTTCGCCTTCGCCGGCTACGCCCGGGTGGCGACCCTCGGCGAGGAGGTCGTCGCGCCGCGCCGCACCATCCCCCGCGCGATCCTGCTCGCGCTCGCCGCGGTCGGCGCGCTCTACCTGGTGCTGTCGGTGATCCTCGTGCTGGTGGGTCCGGCACCGGGCGAGCAGGGCTGGGGCCCGGCGCCCTTCCGTGCGGCGCTGGACGCGGTCGGCGCGGGCGGGGTCTGGGCCGTGGTCGTGACCATCGGCGCGGTCGCGGCGGCCTCCGGTGCGCTGCTCGCGCTGGTCGCGGGCATCTCCCGCACCGTGCTCGCCATGGCGCGGGAGCGGGACCTGCCGCCCGTGCTCGCGCACGTCAGCCCCCGCTTCTCGGTCCCGCAGCGGGCGGAGGCCGTGGCCGGCATCGCGGTGGTGCTGCTGGTGCTTCTCGCCTCCGACGTGCTGGTCGCGATCGCCGCCTCGTCCTTCGGCGTGCTGCTCTACTACGCGGTCGCGAACCTCGCCGCGCTCACCCAGACCGGGCAGTGGCGGCTGTTCCCGAAGGCGATGCAGTGGCTCGGCCTCGCCGGCTGCGTGCTGCTCGTCGCCGCGCTGCCCGGTCGCACGATCGTGGCGGGCCTGGTGCTCGTCGCTCTCGGCCTCGCCTACCGCGGACTCGTGCTCGCGGCGCGACGCCGCTGACCGGCGCTGCCGCCGCGCCGCACCGCACCGCACCGTGCTGCCCCGCCCGCCGCTCCGCCTCCCGGCGGCCCGGAAGCACCGAGTTGTTCGACGTCCGGTACCACTTTTCTGGTACCGGACGTCGATCAACTGCTCGACCTCCCTCGGGCCGTCGAGTTCCTCGACGCGCGGTACCGCTTTTCTGGTACCGGAGGTCGAACAGCTGGCCGGGTGTGGCCTGCAAGGCGGCGGGCATCGCGGAGCAGGGCGGGCAGAGCGGAACAGGGCTGGGCCGGGTCGGGCCGCCGCCGACCTCCTTGTCGCATAAGAGTTGACTTATATGACCGCGACGGTGGAGCATGGGCGCATGCACGCGCTCGACGTCCTCGGCGACCCGGTGCGGCGGCGGATCCTCGAGCGGCTCGCCGACGACGGGGAGCTCGGCGCGGGCGAGATCGGCGAGATCGTGCAGCAGGAGTTCGGGATCAGCCAGCCGGCCGTCTCCCAGCACCTGCGCGTCCTGCGCGAGCACGGCTTCGCCACCGTCCGGCCGGAGGGCCGACGCCGCCTCTACGCCCTCGACCCCCGCGGCCCGCGCGAGGCGAGGGAGTGGCTGACCCCGTTCGAGCGGTTCTGGCTGCCGAAGCTCGACGCGCTCGGCACCGAGCTCGCCCGCGGCAAGCGCACCCGCCGCCTCGATGCCGAGCGCGCTGAGACCTCCGGCCCCGCCGCCGACTCCACCGACACTGCGACGACGGGCACCCCGCCCGCCCACACCGACCCCGCGACGGGAGCCCGGCCCGCCGCGACGACCCCCACCACCGAGAAGGAGACCTGACATGGTCGACGTCCCCGCCCAGCTGCAGTCCGTCACCCGCGCCTATCGCACCGAAGAGCGCGGCGGCGAGCAGATGCACGTCCAGTCCCTCGAGCAGACCTACCCCGCCGCCCTCGCCGACGTGTGGGAGGCCGTCACCTCGGCCGAGCGCATCCAGCGCTGGTTCCTGCCGGTCAGCGGCGACCTCCGCCTCGGCGGCCGCTACCAGTTCGAGGGCAACGCGGGCGGCGAGATCACCGCCTGCGAGCCGCCGTCGGCCGGTGCCGCCGAGTTCTCCGCGACCTGGGAGGCCATGGGCTCCGTGTCGTGGCTGACCGTGCGCCTGGCCGAGGTCGACGGTGAGCGCACCAGCTTCGAGCTCGAGCACATCAGCCGCGTCGCCGACGTCCCCGCCGAGATGTGGGAGACCTTCGGCCCGGGCGCGACCGGGGTGGGTTGGGACGGCGGCCTGCTGGGTCTCTCGCTCCACCTCGGCGGGGTGGAGGGCTCGCTCTCCCCGGCCGAGGCGGAGGCCTGGGCCGGCACCGACGAGGGCCGCTCCTTCTACCGCGGAGCGGCCGACGGCTGGGCCGTCGCGCATGCGGCCTCCGGCGAGGATCCCGCCGTCGCCCAGCAGCGGGCCGACGCGACCTACGGCTTCTACACCGGCACCGAGGCCTGATCCCCGGAGCCCTGCTCAGACCGCCCGGGCGATCACCACGAACTCCCTGCCCGGGCGGTCCGGCGCGTCCCGGCAGCGTTCCGCAGCGGTCACACGAACGAGGTCCAGGTGGTGTCGGCGTCGATCAGCCAGTGGTTGCGCAGGGTGAGCGCGCGCTCGACCGCGGCCAGCACACCGGCGACGGTGACCGTGACGTTCAGCCAGGCGGGCAGCTGGATCGGCGAGGTGAAGGTCCCGACCCGCTCGGCCACCGGCGGGATGCTCGTGATCAACTCCGCGGCCTGCGGCACCATCAGCACCAGCCCGATCAGCAGCACCACGATCGCCATCGCGCCGAGCATGCGGCTCGCGCCCGGGTGGCGCCGGCCGAAGCGGGCGCGCAGTCCCTCGAGCGAGCGGGGGTGCGGGCGCAGGGTCCTGGCCGGGCCGTCGTCCGAGGGGACGAGGTGCATCCGGGAGGGGCCGTAGCTGCCGATCGCGACCTCGACCGTCCCTCCCGGCACCTCGAAGGCGACCGGCGAGTTCGCGATGTGGAGCTGTCGGCCGTCGCGGTAGATCGCGATCGGCGCGTGCCGCGCGCCCTCGGCGATCTTCCCGCCCTCGAGCTCGGTGGCCAGATAGCGCACGTCCACGATGTACGACGCCTCGCGGCCTGCCCTGTCATCGGGGTCCAGGGCGAACTGGGTGCGGGTGAGCGTCTGCCACCAGCGCAGGTCCTTCAGCGCGCTGCCGTCGCCGGGCTTCGCGCGACCGAGCTGCCGCTGTCGGCGTAGTCGCTGGAACATGGTCCTCCCGGGGCCGTGGGGCGTCGATGGCCTCCATCCCATCGGACTCGGCGCACCGGACGCCAGTGCGATCTGTCATCTCCTCCGAAGGGAGGAGCTGCGCCGGCGGGGAAGGGAGAGGATTCGGCTCAGCCGGCGCGCATCTCCCGCGGCAGCTCCTCGAGCAGCCGCAGCCACAGCTCCGAGGCGGCCGGGTAGCTCGGCACCGCATGGCGCAGCACGTGCACCGGCACCGCGCCGACGATCGCGATCGTCGCGGCGTGCAGCAGCTCGGAGGCCTCGGGGCCGACGAACGTCGCACCCACCAGGGTGCGGGTCTCCAGGTCGACGACGATCTGCGCGGTGCCGGTGACGTCGTCGCGCAGCAGCGCGGAGCCGGCCGCCCCGCCGAAGGGCACCTGCGCGGTCACCACCCGGTGTCCGGCCTTGCGGGCCTCCGCCTCGGTGAGGCCGACGGCCGCGACCTGCGGATCCGTGAACACGACCTGCGGCACCGGCACCTGGTCGGGCACCGGCTCCGCCGCCTCCCCGGTCGCGGCGGCG
The DNA here is from genome assembly GCF_025669985.1 of Brachybacterium atlanticum. Lineage (NCBI taxonomy): Bacteria > Bacillati > Actinomycetota > Actinomycetes > Micrococcales > Dermabacteraceae > Brachybacterium > Brachybacterium atlanticum. Next base: position 54,665 of record NZ_JAKJJW010000019.1, read on the forward strand.
AGGATCCGCTGCCCGATCACGCGGGCGCGGTACTTCCCCCAGTGGGTCAGCTGCGCCTCCCCGCTCGCATCGCCCACCGCGTGCAGCCAGCCCGGCAGCGTCCCGTCGCCGGTGACGTCCTCGGGGGACAGACCGACGGTCTCGAGGCCCACGTTGTCCAGCCGCGGATGGCGCCCGGTCGCGACGAGGACCTCGTCGGCCTCGAGGGTGTCGCGACGGCCGTCGGACTCGACCTCGAGCTGCACCCGCCCGCCGTGCACCCGTCCCAGCCCCGTCTCCCGGGCGCCCTCGCGCGATCCGGAGTGCACGGAGGCCCCCAGACGCACGTCGACGCCGAGGCCGCGCAGCGCCTCGAGCACGTGACGGCCGGCGAAGCGCTCCAGTCCTTGCAGCAGCGCGTCCCCGCGCGCCAGCATCGTGACCCGGGTGCCGAGCGCGGCCATCCAGGTCGCGGCCTCGACCGCGACCACGCCGCCGCCGACGATCACCAGCTCGTCCGGCACCTCGACCACGCCCGTCGCATCGTGCGAGGTCCACGGCGCGAGGTCCCGCAGCTCCGCGGGGATCCTGGGCACGGATCCGGTGGCCAGGACGACGGCGCGCTCGGCGACGAGGCGCTGCGGGGCGCGTCCGTCGGCCCCGCTGACCTCGACCTCGCGCTCGCCGACGAGCCGGCCGTGCCCGCGCACCACGTGCAGCCCCGCCCCCTCGGCCCAGGAGACCTGGCCCTCGTCGGAGTAGTGGGAGACCCAGGTATCGCGCCGGGCCAGCAGCGCCTCGGCGTCGACCTCGGGGGTGGTGATGCCCGGCAGGTGCGCGGCGGCGTCGGCGACGGCGAGGGGGCGCAGCAGCGCCTTCGAGGGCATGCAGGCGTAGTAGGAGCACTCGCCGCCCAGCAGCTCGCCCTCGACGACCGCTGCAGTGAGGTCGGTGCCCTCGGTCGCGTATTGGGCGACGTTCTCGCCGACCGCCCCGCCGCCGAGAACGATCACGTCGAAGGAGGTCGCAGCATCGGGGGCGGGAGCATCAGCAGTCATGGTCCGACGCTACGCCGGAGCCCGGGCGTTGTCACGGCCTCGTCAGCGCCGGGTCCGGCTGCCCATCCCGTCGAGCACCTCGCGCACCGCCGCGGCGGGGTCGGGGGAGTCCATCACCGCGCGCACCAGCGCGAGCCCGGCGACGCCCGTGCGGGAGAGCGCCGGGGCGTCGGCCGGGGTGATGTCCCCGATCGCGACGATCGGCAGTATCGTCGCGCGCACCAGCGCCGGGTAGCCGTCCACGCCCAGCGGCTCCCGGCCGGAGTCCTTCGTGGGGGTGCGGCGGAACGGCCCGGCGCCGAGATAGTCGAGGTCGAAGGCGACGTCGGCCGAGTCGCGGACCAGGTCGAGCGTGCCCGTGGTCAGCCCGATGACCGCGTCGTGGCCGAGCAGGGCGCGGGCGTCGGGGACGGGCAGGTCGTCCTGGCCGAGGTGGACCCCGTGCACGTGCGCCCCGCGGGCCCGGGCCGCCGCGGCGACGTCGGCCCGATCGTCGACCAGCACCCGCGTCGTGGGATTCGCCGTGCGGACGGCCTCGGCGACGGCGAGGACGAGCTCGAGCAGCTCCCGCGTGCTCGCCTCCTTCGCCCGCACCTGCACGACCCCGGCCCCGGCCGCCGCGGCCTCGGCGGCGATCTCGACGGTGCGCGGGCCCGTGCCGGAGGTGACGAGATAGCAGCGCAGGTCGAGGGGGCGGGCGTTCACGGGAGGTCTCCGATCTCGTCGAGGGCGTCGAGCAGGTGCATGCGGAAGCTGCCGGGCCCGGTCGCGCGCGATGCGGCGCGCTCTCCGGCCAGGGCCATCCAGGTGGTCGCGGCGAGCGCGGCCTCGAAGGGATCCTCCCAGACGGCGGTGCAGGCGGCGGTCAGCGCCCCCAGCAGGCAGCCCGTCCCGGTCACGCGCGGCAGCAGCGCGGAGCCGCGGGCGAGGCGGGCCTCGCGGCTCGCATCCAGCACCAGGTCCACTGCGCCGGAGACGGCGACGGCCCCGCCGGTGCGGCGGGCGACCTCGGCGGCGGCGCCGGCGGCGGACTCCGCGGCGGCGGTCGAGTCCGCGCCCCGCCCGCCTCCCGCCTCGCCCACCAGGGCGAGGATCTCCGAGGCGTTGCCCCGTACCGCCGCCGGCCGCTGCGTGATCAGCCGCCGCGCGAGCGGGGTGCGGACCGGCGCGATCCCGATAGCCGTCGGGTCCAGCACCCACGGCCGGCCGTCCTCCCGCGCGACCGCGACGGTGGCGGGGATGCCGTCCATCGCGTCGGTCGAGAGCGTGCCGAGATTGATCAGCAGCGCGTCCGCGACGGTCGTGACGACGGGCGCCTCGACGGCGGTCTCGGTCATCATCGGCCGCGCCCCGGCGGCGAGCAGCCCGTCGGCCACCAGCTGCATCGACACGGTCGCGGTGAGGCAGTGGACCAGGGGTGCCGCCTTTCGCACCGCCGCCAGGACGGGCAGGGCGCGGGCGAGATCGGGGTCGTCGGCGGGGCTCATCGCGTGCTCTGCTTGGCGACCGTGTCGAGGTCCGCGTCGATCTCGCGCGGGGAGAGCCGCGGGCCGAGCAGCGCCCCGACCACCACGAGCAGCCCGCCGAGCGCGACCATCCCCATCACCGTCGTGTGCCGGCCGAGCAGCGGCTCGAGAGCCGGCACGTAGAACGGGTACAGCGCCGGCAGCACGAGGGAGAGGCTGTAGGCGGAGCCGTAGCCGGTCGAGCGGATCGCGGTGGGGAACCGCTCGGAGAGATAGGCGGCGACCGGGCCGTAGGCGGAGACCGTCGCGACCTGCAGCAGCGCGGCGAGCAGCGCCGCGACGGCGAGGGTCGGCGCGGTGACCGCCGCCCACCACAGCACCGGGCCGACGAGCCCCGCGACGGCGCCCCACACCACGAACAGGAGGCGCCTCCCGACCAGGCTCGAGAGGTGCCCCGCGAGCACCATCACGAGAGCCTGCGCGATCGAGGCCGCGCCCATCACCAGCGGCACCGCCTCCGGGGCGATCGGCGAGTCGGTGGACAGCCGGGCCGTCAGCAGCAGCACGGTCGAGTCGGTGAGCAGCCACAGCCCCGTCATCAGCACGAACGCCGCCCAGAACGCGGACGCCCAGCGTCCGGTGAGCAGGCTGCGGAGGCCCGGTCGCGGGGCCGACGGGGCGGCCGGCGCCGGTGCTCGCCGGGCCTGCGGCGCATCGACCACGTGCCGCCGGTAGTAGAGCATCATCGAGATCGACAGCGCCGCGCCCGCGACGAACAGCGCCCGCCAGCCCCAGACCGCGTACTGCTCCGGTCCCAGCATCGCCAGCAGCGCCGCGACGGCGAAGGCGATCGTGGCCTGCGCCCACGGCGCCATCGAGAGGATCAGCCCGCTCATCAGTCCGCGCCGCCCCGGCCGCGACCACTCCATCGCCAGCGGGATCGCGGCCGAGTACTCGCCGGCCACGAAGATCCCGCCGAGGAAGCGCAGCGCCAGGATCAGCGCGACCGTGCCCGGGCCGAGGACCTGGTGGGTGGGGACGAGGGCGATCGCGAGCGCGCACGCCGCGGTGCCCGCGATCGCAAGACGGGTGGTGCGGGTGCGCCCCATGCGGTCCGCGATCCGCCCGAACACCACCCCGCCGACAGGCCGGCCCAGCAGCATCGCGACGATGATCAGCGCCGCCGCCGACGCGGTCGCCGACGGGCCCGCGATCACGAGCATCGCCGGGGCCAGCGCCGTGACCGGCAGGAACACATGGATGTTGTCGATGAAGTTTCCGACCACGCCGGCGCGCAGAGCGGCCAGGCCCTCGGGCGGCAGGGCGCGGGTGCCGGTCGCGGGGATCGAGGCGGCGGTCATCGGGTCGCCCCCGCGAGGGCCGGAGCCGGGGAGACGGCGGCGGCGTCCACACGTCGTGCCTGCTCGAAGAACTCCAGCTCGTGACGGCAGGCGAGGAGGAAGGCGCACGCCGCCTCGGCCCGCACCTCCGGGTCGGCGCCCTCGAGCTCGCGCTCGACGACGCCGAGCGCCCCGCGCACCCCCTCCACGAAGGTGGGGTCGCGGTAGGTCAGGAGCCACCCCGCGTAGGGGTGCTCGTCCGGGACCTCGGGCAGGCTCGCCCCGACCTGCGCGTACAGCCAGAAGCAGGGCAGCGCCGCGGCCGCTCCGATGGCCGTCGGGTCGCCGAGCGCCCGGGCGAGCAGGAAGTCGGTGTACGCGCTGGTCACCGGGCTGACGGCCACCTCCGCCGCGTCGGGGCGGGCCGCGAGCCAGGCGCGGTGCAGCTCGAGCTCGGTGTCCACACAGTGCCGGGAGGAGTCCGACCAGAACTCCCGCGCGGCAGGGGCTTCCGAGATCTCGGCCAGGGTCGCGAGGGCGCGGGAGTAGCGCTGCAGGTAGTGCGCGTCCTGCGCGAGATAGAAGGAGAACTGCCCCTCGGGCAGGCTCCCGTCCACGAGCGCCGCCACGAAGCCGGAGCCCTCGATCGCGCCGGCGAGCGGCGCCCCGGCCGCCCACAGCGCCTCGGTCCACGGGCCGACGGGCGGGACGGAGGCGGCGGGGCCGTCGGCCGTGACCAGGGCGGCGAGCTGCGCCGGTTGCTCCCACCGCTCCGGCACCGCGCCCGCTGCCACCCACGGTGCGGCCGATCCCGCCGCCGCGAGGCGCCGTGCCCGGTGCGCATGGTCGACGGGACCGTTCCCGCTCCCGACCTGCAGTGCCGCGCCGTGCGCGATCGCCTCGTGCAGCCAGTCGGTGACCCAGGCGAGCGCCGTGCCCGGGTCCTCGCCGGCGCCGAGCCGGGTCGCGAGCGCCGCCGCGAGGGAGCAGCCGGTGCCGTGCGTGCTCGTCGTGTCGACCCGCGTGGAGTGCACCCGGTGGCGGGTCCCGTCGGCCCCGATCCAGGTGTTGGTGACCGCACGGCTGTCGAGGTGGCCGGTCTTCACCACGACCGCGACGCCGGTCGCCTCCGACCAGCGGGCGGCCTGGGCGAGGGCCTCGTCCTCGTCGTGCGCGCGGGGCTCGCCGGTCAGGACGGCGAGCTCGTCGATGTTCGGGGTGACCACGGTGGCGAGGGAGCAGAAGCGGATCATCGCCTGCTCCGCCTCGGGCTCCAGCAGTCTGTCGCCGCTGGTCGCGACCATCACCGGGTCGACCACGAGCACCCGCGGCGGATGGGCGGAGAGCCAGGTCCGGACGGCCTGGGTGATCTCGGCGGTGCCGAGCATGCCGGTCTTGACCGCCTCGAGCTCGACGTCGTCGGAGACCGCGCGGAGCTGCGCGGCGAGGAACTGCGCGGGAGGGACGTGGATGTCGCTCACGCCGTGGGTGTTCTGCGCGACGACCGCAGTCACCGCCGCCATGCCGAAGCCGCCCGCGGCGGTGATCGACTTGAGGTCCGCCGCGGTGCCGGCGCCTCCCGTCGGGTCCGTGCCCGCGATCGAGAGCACGCGCGGGGCCGACGGTGCGGGGCGGTCGGGTGCGAGTCGACCCGGCACGGCGACGCGGGGGAGGGCAGCGGGAAAAAGGGTGCAAGGATCCGAGCTCATGCGGACATCCCTTCGCTAGTACGAACTAGATCAGGTTCCACGGGTGTGATCTCAGCGCCTCGGGCGCACCCCGTGTCCAGTGGCCGAGTGTAGGCCAGGCCGTGGTGGAGCGGGCGCGGCGTTCCGTGGGGGAGTGCTCGGGGGTGTGTCGGTGCGCGGCCCGCCTCCGGCATCTGCGCCCCTGCGCGCCACAGCCCGGACGCTGGAAACCGCGCCCTCTACCGCAGGGGTCCGACAGACGAAGCAGGCCCCTCGAAAACCGGTGGACGACATTGTGGAAAAAGTGGGTGTGTGGAGGGGGTGTGGATCGAGAGCTGCATAGCGCTCCATATCTGCCACTCGATGAGAAAGTTATCCACATATTCCGCGGAGGTCTTTCTTCTGTCGGTTTCCGCGCGTAGTGTGAAGGCGTCGGATCGAAAGAGGCGGTGCATCGACGCATCGCCGGAACGAGCGGGGAGGAGGGGCCGATGAGTATCACGCAGCCGGAGTGTTCGCCGGGCGATGAAGCCGCCGAGGCAGCGCCCAGCACCGCCCTGCCCGAGGGTGCGGGTGTCACCGTGCCGGCCACCTCGGACTCCCTGATCGCGTCGCTGCCTGCTCGTCTCCGCCGCGTCACCGCACGTCGGGCCCGTACTCGAGAGGCGCTTCCTGACCTCGGCGGCTGCTCCGACGACCCCGCCCTGAGCGAGGCCGCGCAGCGTGTGTGGGACGCGGAGCGAGCCTCCGCCCTTGCGCTCGCCGCGCAGTACCGCGCCCTCGCCGCCCTGCACGAGTTCGAGGGCGAGTACGAGGACACCTGCGAGCTCGACGAGGTCGAGACGCTCCGCGCCGCGCTCGGCCTCCGGGTTACCCGAAGCGCCGCGAGCTGGCGGCTGCGCGACGCCTACCAGGCCGTGCATCATTTCCCGCGCACCCTCGAGAACCTCGAATCCGGGAGAATGCCGTCCGCATGGTTCCAGCGAATGCTGAAGACCTCGCAGAAGCTCTCCGAATCCTCCAGGAGGGATCTCGATGCCGTGATCTCGACGTGGTCCTCGGATATCACTCCGGAACGATTCTTCACGCTGCTGCGCGCCCTCATCGAGCATCTCGCCGAGCGGGAGAACCGCCCCGACCCCGTGGCCGCACTCGAGCGCACCGTCGAGCTGCTGCCCGGCGCGGAGGCCGGCACCGGGACCCTGAGGATCACGGGCCCGATCCCCGAGATCCTCGCCCGGTGGAAGTCGATCGACGAGTCCGCCCGCGCCGTCCAGTCGGCGCAGCGTGCGGCGCTCCGCGACGGCACCCCGATCCCGCACGACCCCGACGGAGTCGTCCTCGAGACCGGCCGCGCCCTCCCGCTCACCCGACTGCGCTACGCCCTCCTGGACACCGCCGAGCTCGACGTCGAGGGAGTCGCCGTCCCCGCCGAGCGGTTCCGCCTCAACGTCACCGTGCCCGTGCTGACCCTGCTCGGCGCCTCCGACCAGCCCGGCATGCTCGACGGCGTCACCCCGCTGCCGCCCTCGATGGCGCGTACCCTCGCCGGCAGCTGCACCGTCTGGCACCGCGTCCTCACCAGCGCGAGCAGCGGCGCCTTCCTCCCGCTCCCGGCCGACCGCGTCACCCCCACCCCCGCGATGCTCGAGCACCTCCGGCTCCGCAACGGGCAGTGCGCCGTCCCCGGATGCACGCGCCCCACCTCCTGGGCCTCCGAGTGCGACCACATCGAGGAGTGCCTGCGCGGCACCCCGGGCGAGGGCGGCGCCACCGAGGTCGAGAACCTGCACCTCCTGTGCTGGCAGCACCACCTCGACAAGACCAGCGGCCTGCTGGACCCCACCCGGCTCCCCACGCACGCAGGCAAGCCCGGCCGCACCCGCTGGACGATCGGCCGCCACGGCGACGCCGTCACCGTCCTCGACGACCTCGACCACGCCAGCCTCGAGATGGTCGAGCTGCTTACCGCCGCCTGGACCGGCTTCCTGCGCGGCACCCACGCGGGCAGCCCCGCGACCAGCCCGAACAGGCCACCGGAGACCCCCGGCGAACCGCGAAGGCACCCCGCATCGCTGGTCGAGGAGCCGACGCTGCAGACCCAGGTGCCGCCCGGACCACCGCCGACGGCAGGTCCGCAAGCTCCCCGGGGCCAGCAGTTCGGCGCGGAGGCACGGCCTCACGCGGATCCACCACCACGCCCTGCTCCGCGCCCCGACACTGCTCCGCCGCCCCGCACCGCACCCCCGGATCCCCCGCCGGAGGGGTGGGGCGACTACGGGCCGCCGCCCTTCTGATGCCGCGCGCCCGTCCCTCGTCCGTCGCACCCCACCCCTAGGCTCGATGACATGAAGATCCTGCACACCTCGGACTGGCATCTGGGCCGCACCCTGCACAAGGTCGACCTGCACGAGCACCAGGCCGCCTTCCTCGACTGGCTCGTCGACCTCGTCGAGGCCGAGGGGGTGGACGTGGTCGTGATCCCCGGCGACGTCTACGACCGTGCCGTGCCCGCGGTGAGCAGCGTGACCCTCCTGGACCAGGCCCTCGCGCGCCTCGCCGACACCGGCGCGACCGTGGTGTTGACCAGCGGGAACCACGACTCCCCGGAGCGGCTCGGCTTCGGCCGCTCCCTGATGCGCGCCGGCATCCACCTGCTCACCGACCTGCCCGGGATCGAGCATCCCGTCTCCGTCGAGGACGAGCACGGCGAGGTGCTGTTCTTCGGCCTGCCCTATCTCGAGCCGGACCGCGCCCGCACCGAGCTCGCCCGCGAGGGCGATGAGCCGCTTCCCCGCAGCCACGAGGCCGTCACCCGCGCCGCCCTCGACCAGGTGCGCGAGCGCGCCGCGGCCCGGCCCGGTGCCCGCACCGTCGTCCTCGCCCACACCTTCGTCACCGGCGGCGAGGCCAGCGACTCCGAGCGCGACCTCTCCGTCGGCGGCGTCGACTCCGTCCCCGCCGGAGTGCTCGGCGGCATCGACTACCTCGCCCTCGGCCACCTCCACGGCTGCCAGGACCTCACCCACAGCGTCGGCGCCCCCGCCTGGTACTCCGGCTCCCCGCTCGCCTTCTCCTTCTCCGAGCGCAGCCACCGCAAGTCCGTCCTCCTCGTCGAACTGGGCGCCCCCGGGGCCGACGGGGAGCGGGCCGAGGTCGCCGTGCGCCGCCTCGAGACCCCCGTCCCACGCCGTCTCACCGAGCTGCGCGGCACCCTGGAGGAGATCCTCGCCAGCCGCGACGAGCACGCCGGGGACTGGCTGAAGGCCGTCGTCACCGACCCCGCCCGCCCCGCCCACCTGCAGGAGCGGCTCCGCGAGGCCTACCCCCACCTGCTCCTGACCGAGTACGCCCCGGAGGGCCGCGCCGCGAGCGCCGGCACCCCGGTGGTGCGCCGCGAGCAGAACCCGCTGGAGGTGATGGACGAGTTCCTCGCCCACGTCACCGGCGGAGACCCCACCGAGGCGGAGCACGACGTGCTCGAGCGCGCCTACTCCGCCGTCCGCCGCCAGCAGGAGGCCTCGTGAAGCTCCACCACCTCCGCATGACCGGGATCGGCCCCTTCGCCGGCACCGTCGAGATCGACTTCGCCGCCCTCGGCGCCTCCGGCACCTTCCTGCTCGAGGGGCCGACGGGCTCCGGCAAGTCCACGATCCTCGACGCGATCGTCTACGCCCTCTACGGGCAGGTCGCCGGCTCCGCCACCAGTGCCGACCGGATCCGCTCCCAGTTCGCCGCGCCGACGGAGCCGAGCATCGTCGACCTCGTCTTCGAGACCCCCTCCGGACTGCACCGCGTGCGGCGCTCCCCGGAGTTCCAGCGCCCCAAGCTGCGCGGCACCGGCACCACGAAGGAGCAGGCCAAGGCCCTGATGTGGCGGATCGGGTCCCCGCAGGCCCTGCCCGCCGCGATCGCCGACACCGCCGGCGCCGGCGACGGCAGCGAGGTGATCGCCAGCCGCATCGACGAGGTGGGCCGCGAGGTGCAGCGCGCCGTCGGCCTCACCCGCGAGCAGTTCACCCAGACCGTCCTGCTGCCACAGAACGAGTTCGCCCGCTTCCTCCGCGCCGGCACCGGGGAGCGCCAGCAGGTGCTGCAGCGCGTCTTCGGCACCGAGACCTACGCCGCCGTCGAGAAGCAGCTCGAGGAGATGCGCAAACAGGCGAAGCGCCAGGTCGACGCCGCCCAGCAGACCCTCGGCACGGCGCTGGCCCGCTTCACCGAGGCCGTCGCCCTCGAGGACGAGGACTCCTCCGCGCTCACCGAGCACGCCGCCGCACTGCGCCTCGAGTCCCTCGCCGCCGCGGCCGATGCGCAGCTCGCGCAGGTGACCGCCCGCGCGACCGAGACCGCCGCCGGCTCCGCCGCGGCGCAGGAGGTGGAGCAGACCGCGCGGACCGCCGCCGAGGCCGCCCGCACCGCCCGCACCCGGATCGACCGCCGCCGTGAGCTCGACCAGCTCGCGACCCGCCTCGAGACGGAGAAGCCCGAGGTCACGAAGGCATCGGCCGCGCTCGAGCGCGACGAGACCGCCCGCCCCGTCGTCGAGGTGCTGCGGCGACGCGACACCGCCGCCCATGCCGCCTCCGCCGCGATCGAGGCCCTCGCCGCGCGCGCCGAACAGACGCGACCCGCGCACCCCGACCTCGTCGATCTCCTCGCGGAGCAGGCCGAGGACCCCGCCGCCGCGCTCGCCGCCGCGGCCGATGAGGCGACCGGCGCCGCCGGCGCCCTCACGGACCTCGTCGACCTCGAGACCGCGCTGCCCGAGCGGGAGAAGCAGCTCGACGCCCGGCGCGAGACGCTCACGGCCCGGGAGGAGAAGCTGAAGGCCGCGAGTGACCGGCTCGAGGAGCGCCCGGCTGCCCGCTCCGCCCTCGTCACCGCGCGCGAGGAGGCCCGCGCCGCCGCCTCGGGTCTCGCCGAGGCGCGGCTCGCCCTCGCCGCCGCGCAGGACGTGCTGAAGGCCGCGACCGCCGCGGATGCCCAGGTCAAAGCCGTCGCGAAGGCCAAGGCGACGGCCGAGCGCTCCCTGCGCATCGCCCGCACCCGCGCCGAGGAGGAGGCCGCGCTGCGTCGGCGCCGCTTCGCCGGGATCGCCGCCGAGCTCGCCGCCGACCTCGAGGACGAGACCGCCTGCCCCGTCTGCGGCTCCCACGAGCACCCCCACCCCGCGGACCCCTCCGAGGACGCAGTCAGCCCCGAGCAGGTCGAGGCCGCCGAGGCCGCCCGCCGCGCCGCCGAGCAGGCGCAGGCCGCCGACGCACAGGCCCTCGCCCTCGCCGAGCGGGAGCTCGCCGCGCTGCGCGAGGACGCCGGGGAGCACACCCCCGACACCGCCCACGCCGAGGTCGAGACCCGCACCTCCGCCGTCACCGCCGCGACCACCGCCGCCGCCCGCGCCGACGAGCTCGAGACGCAGCTGAACGCCTTCGACGCCGAGACCGAGAAGGCCACCCGCGCCAAGGAGGCGCTCGCCCTCGACGTCGCCCGCGAGCGCACCGGCATCGACGAGACCGGCCGCACGCTCGCCGCCGACCGCACCCGGATCGACGAGGCCCGCGGCGAGGATGGCTCCATCGCCGCGCGCCGCCGCGGCCACACCGCCCGCGCCCGCGCCGCGACCGCGCTCC